>NZ_JAOTGI010000004.1:0-106308 GCF_044427255.1 Streptococcus sp. 2021WUSS126
GGAGTAGAACAATTTCTAGTTTCTCAGAGACAGACTTTGGACTTCTTTTGGACATAATAAAACTCCCTTTATAGTTTCTAGTGAAAATTTTTGTTTTTTCACTGTCCACTATAAGGGGAGTATATCATTGTGCCAACTTGTTTTTTGATGTATACTAGAGGAAAAAATTCGGAGGTACTCGAGATGATGATTAAACCACTGGAAACGGAAAGTGAAATGCTAGGTAAGGCCTATGTTCATTGGAAATCGTGGCAGGAAGCCTATGCTGACTTGTTACCTCAGGAATTTTTAAAGAATACTTACACCTTAGAACGCTGTCAAGACTGGGCGGTTCGGTATCCTCAGAATATCCTGATTGCTGTGATGGATGATAAGGTGGTTGGCTTTGCATGTTACGGCTCGTCTAGTCAGGAGGATTTGCCAGGAGCAGGGGAGCTCTACGCCCTCTATGTCTTGGCGGACTATTATGATCAGAAGATAGGCTACCAGCTCATGCAGGCAGCTTTGGAAAAATTGCAGAGCTACGAAACAGTTACTCTCTGGGTATTGGAGGGGAATGCGCGTGCCATTGCCTTCTATGAAAAAGTGGGCTTCCGATTTGATGGTGTCAAAAAAACGGTCAATTTAGGTGCAGAACGTACAGAATACAGAATGATTTTAAAATAGAAAGAGAGAGAAAATGGCTAGAAAAGAAATGGTCACTTTGACCAACATGTGTCTAATCGAAGACAAGGAAGGGAAAGTCGTTGTGCAAATTAGGGAGCCAGAACGCTATCGTTGGTCTGGTGTTGCCTTTCCAGGTGGACATATTGAAGAAGGCGAGAATTTCCATGATTCGGTTGTTCGTGAGGTCTTTGAGGAGACTGGCTTGACGATTGCAAATGCACGATTAGTCGGAATAAAGCATTGGCCGGACAAGGAAGGGCATCGTTACATTGTATTTCTCTATAAGGCAACAGAGTTTACAGGAGCTATCCGATCAACTGAAGAAGGTGAGGTGCGTTGGGTCGAGAAGTCGGACCTGCCTCAGATGGATTTGGCCTATGATTTGCTAGAAATACTGAAAGTCATGGATGAGCCAGATTTGTCCGAGTTCTTTTATACTAGAAAAAATGAAGATGGAGAGTGGGATAAGAATTTTAGGTAGAAGTTAGAAATAGCTTCTTTTTTATGTTATTTGAATAAAAATACAATAAATAAGTCGACAAATGTATAAAAATGACATAAAATGTTTTTATCTTTCAAAAAAGGAGAAAAAATATGCATTTTACTACAATGAAAGTCCGATGTTTTATATAAAAAAACGGTATAAGTATGCACAGGATTATTTTAAAGGAGAATATGATGATGAAAAAATATATTATGACAGGCTTGGTTTTACTAGCAACGATGACCCTAAGCGCTTGTAGTGGAAATGCTACTCAAGAAGATACTTCTTTGAAGGATGTTCAGGAAAAGGGAAAACTAATTGTTGCATTGAATCCAGAATTTCCACCATTTGAGTTTAGAACACTGGTTGATGGCAAAGATACAATCGTTGGAGCTGACATTGAGCTTGCAAAAGCCATTGGTCAAGAATTGGGTGTAGAAGTCGAATTTTCAGCGATGAGTTTTGATAATGTTTTGAACAATGTCCAGTCAGGGCAATCGGATATTGCCATTTCAGGAATTTCAGCCACTGAAGAGCGTGCAAAAGTGTATGATTTTTCCATTCCTTACTACACCTCAACCAATAAAGTTATTATAAATAAAGAGGATCTGGCACAATATACATCGCTTGATTCTCTAGCTGAGGCAAATATAGGAGCACAAAAAGGTTCTATTCAAGAACAAATCGTTAAAGAACAGCTTCCATCTTCCACGGTTATCGCTCTAGCTTCGAACGGAGAGTTGATTAATCAATTAAAATCACAGAAGGTAGAAGCAGTTATTTTTGAAGAGCCGATTGCGAAAGCCTATGTTGCCAAAAATGATGATTTGGTTATTTTAGATACTGAGATAAAAAGTAGTTATTCAGATGCCTATGCTATTGCCTTGCCAAAAGGAAGTACAGCCTTAAAGGAAAAAGTTGACTCTGTCATTACAAAACTAGTGGAATCTGGACAGATGGATCAATTTGTTCAAGAAGCCTATGAATTATCCATTGCCAACAATTAAATTTTATACAATTAAAGTGAATAAAAACAACATTTTCTTGACAAATGTATAAAAATGAATTAAAATGAGAATACATTCTGAAAAACCGCAAGAAAATACAATGAAAATCAATAAGCTTGTGTTTTTTAGAATAAATATTTTATTAAAATAAAGAGAAGGTAGTTAGGAAATATGAAAAAAATCTTGGCATTAGCAGCAACAGTTTTAGCAGGACTGACATTGGCAGCTTGTTCTTCGACGTCATCACAATCTGCATTAGATAAAATTAAAGAAAAAGGTACATTGGTAGTGGCAACTAGTCCAGACTATGCTCCATTTGAGTTTCAGGCACTAGTTGATGGAAAGAATGAAGTTGTTGGTGCAGATATGATGTTGGCTCAAAAAATAGCCGACGAACTTGGGGTCAAGCTTGAAGTTTCAGCAATGAGTTTTGACAATGTATTGTCTAGCGTTCAAAATGGCAAAGCTGATATTGCAATTGCTGGTCTATCGTATTCGGAAGAGCGTGCAAAAGTTTTTGATTTCTCTGAAAGTTACTATCAAATTTCTGATGTCTTACTTATCAAAAAAGATAGCGCCAATTCACTCACTTCAATTGATGCTATGAGCGGGAAGACTCTTGCGGTACAAAAGGGGTCAACACAGGAAGCCTACGCACAGGAAAATATTAGTCAAGCTAACCTCATTTCTTTAACCTTGATGGGTGAAGCTGTAAATGAGCTCAAATCAGGAAAAGTTGATGCTATTTTAATGGATTCTCCAGTTGCTGCTGGTTATGTTTCACAGAATTCAGATTTAGCCGTTGCATCCGTTGAATTTCCAACGATTGATGAGAATTCGAAAGTCATTGCTTTGCCAAAAGGTAGTACAGAACTAAAAACTGCGATAGACAAGGTTATCGCAGAAGTAAAAGCAAGTGGTGAGTTTGATACTTTCCTTGAGAAAGCTGCAACATATACAAGTGTTGAATAAGAGAAATGAACAATCATCGGAAACGATGGTTGTTTTTGCATGCAAAAAAGAATGGAGTAAGTGAGCCACACCCCAAAAGTTAGACAGAAAATTTGGGTCAGTTCAATACTCCATTTTTTACAGATAATTATTTCACACGCTCTAGATAAAAACTGGTCAAACGTGGTACAGTAATTCTAGCTCCATTTTCATCGGGATAGAGGCTAAATGTGTCCATTGGAATAGCATTAGATGAGAAGACAAGTTTATATTCGCTGTCAGCTGGCAAATCCAAGTGTACATCAAATAGTTCTTGATCATTAAAGTTATGAATGGTCAAGATTTCTTGCTCATCACTAGTGCGAGAAAAAGCATACAGGCTTGCTTCTTCATCTATTTTTACCCAATTAAATCCTTTTTCATAGGCTTGGTAGTCATATTTCCAGAAAGCATCATGTTCTTTATAGAAAGTAGATAATGTTTTCATCATTTGATAGAAAGAATGGTGGATTGGAAATTGTAGCAGTCCCCAGTCCATTTCTGTATATTCGTGCCATTCACGGATATGACCCCATTCATTTCCCATGAAGAGTAATTTTTTTCCAGGATGGGCAAAGTAAAAGCTGTAGTAGACTCGAGCCAGATGGAACTTATCTTCGTAGTCGCCATTCATCTTCTCGATAATGGAATGCTTCCCATGAACAACTTCGTCGTGCGAAAGTGGTAGTAAGAATTGCTCGTTTTGGTTATAGTACATACCAAAAGTGATTTCATTTGAGTGATATTTTCGATAAATAGCAGGGCGTTCCACGAATTTTAGTGTATCATTCATCCAGCCCAGATCCCATTTCATATCAAATCCAATACCACCATCTTCTAGAGAATGTGTGACTTTAGGGAAGCTTGAAGAGTCTTCAGCAATCATCAGGACTCCCTTATAGTCAGTATGGACCATGGCATTGACACGTTTGATAAAGTCAATAGCGGCATGATTTATCTTATCTTCATCTGTTTCACCGCGCCAATAGAGGAGATAAGATAGTGCATCAACACGGATGCCATCAAAATGGAAATATTCCAACCAGTATTTTAAATTAGAAAGAAGGAAAGAACGAGTCAGTCCTTTTCCAAGGTCAAAATTAGCAGTCCCCCACTGGTGGTTTTCACGATCTTGTTCGTAGGAGTATTCGTATAGCCAACTACCATCAAATTGGTAGAGCCCATGAGCATCTTTACAGAAATGAAGTGGTACCCAGTCAAGAATCACTCCGATTCCTGCTTGGTGACATTGGTCAACTAAATACTTAAGTTCATCTGGCTTGCCATAGCGACTAGTTGGACTGTAGTAGCCTGTTACCTGATAGCCCCAAGACGCATCGAGAGGATGCTCGGTAATTGGCAATAATTCAATATGTGTGTAGTTATTTTCCTTGATATGTTCGATGAGAAGTGGAGTAATTTCCTTATAACTATTGAAAGCTTCTACAGGAGCTCCTCCTTCATTCTTATTAGCAAATTTTTGCTTCCACGAACCTAAGTGCACCTCGTAGATGGATACTGGCTGTTCTTTAAAATCATAGTTAACACGATTATACATCCAGAGGTCATCTTTGAATTTATAACGCGAATTGTAGGTTGTAGAGGCAGTGTCTGGACGAACTTGGCTGAAAAATGCATAAGGGTCAGCCTTATATATTTCACGCCCATCGTGTGTGATAATCAGGTATTTATAATCCTCAAGGGATTTTAATCCGTCTACATAAAGTTGAAACACACCATCAATTTCACGCTCCATAGAGTGACTGCGTTGCCACTCATTAAAGTTGCCAACTAAGAATACTTCTCTGGCATTTGGGGCATAGACACGAAATTGGGTTCCGATAATTTTGTTTCCTTCTTTTATAATATGAGCACCCATTTTTTCGTAAAGAGTGGTATGCTCACCAGCATTCATATAATATAAATCTAGGTCAGTAAATTCTGTCATAGCAATCTCCATTGCCGAAAAGGAGTGGACTAGGGTCCCACTCCGATTCAGTTTATTTTTTCATCTTATTTCCTAACCACTAATTTCACGGTAGAGCCAGATGTATTTCTCTGCCGAAGCTGTCCAACTAAAATCACGCTTCATAGCTTGTTCAACCATGGCATGCCAGTCATCGGGACGATCATAGTAGGTTTGAAGGGCTAAATCATAGACTTGTCGCATATTGTAAGCGTCACGCCCTCCAAAGCTAAAACCAGTTCCTTCTTTGGTAGACATATTGTATGGTGCTACAGTATCAACCAAGCCACCTGTTTCACGCACTAGAGGGAGTGTTCCGTAATGCATTGAAATCAACTGGCTAATGCCGCATGGTTCAAACATAGAAGGCATGAGGAAAAGATCGCTTGCTGCATAAATTTGGTGGGCAAGTGGTTCATTGTAACCACGGTAGAATGCAAATTTATCAGGATAAGCGTGTTTAAAGTGATTAAAGGCATTTTCAATGTCTTCCTCACCATTGCCTAAGATAACAAATTGGACATGGGCTTGAAGAAGATGGCCAAGTACCTCGGTCAAGAGATAGAACCCTTTTTGCCATGTCAAACGAGAGACGATACCTATCAATAGGACATTCTCATCTTGTGGAAGGGCAAATTGTGCTTGCAGGGCCAGTTTATTAGCCTTTTTACTTTCAATCGTTTCAAGACTATAATTTCTCACAAGGTACTGGTCTGTTTGACTATCCCAACTATCATAGTCGATACCATTGACAATGCCAACCAAGTCATATTTGCGCAACTCTAGTACATGTTGCATGTTTTCGCCGAATTCTTCCGTTAGGATTTCGCGAGCATAAGTTTCAGAAACTGTAGTAACCTTGTCAGCGTATAGGATACCAAGCTTCATGAAGCTGATACATTCATCATGAAAACGTGCAATACCATCCAAATAGTAGCTATAGTCCATGCCAAGCGCTGACCAAAGCGCTTGTTTATGGAAAATCCCCTGAAAAGCCAAGTTATGAATAGTGAATACATGCTTGATATTGCGGAATTCTTCGCGGTAGCTATAGAAAGTACGGCAAAGGAATGGAAGGGCAGCAGTGTGCCAGTCATGTGTGTGCATGACATCCGGGAAGAAATGAAGCGCTTCTAACAGACGACATGTAGCATGTTGGAAATAGCCAAAACGCATGGCATCATCGTCATATCCATATAGTTCATCGCGTTCAAAGAAATCGCGGTGCTCAATAAAATAGAATGTTACTCCATCAACAACCTGACTGTAAACATTTGCCATAGATTGGATGTCGCCAGCCCGCACATCAAAACTTGATACGTAATCGAAATCAGAGTGATTGTTTACTGCAATTTTTTTGTAGAGTGGTAGAACGACTCGGACATCTAAACCCTGTTTTACCAATTCTTTTGGCAAAGAGCCAATAACATCAGCCAATCCGCCAGTCTTGATGAACGGAAGCCCCTCGGATGCTACAAAGAGAACAGATTTTTTTGTCATGTTAGCTCCTAAATGATTTGGTGTGGTTTCAAGTATGAAGGCGAAGTTTCGCTTCCCTTGATGTCAATTGGGTGAATAATTTTAGTTGCTTTATCGATAATTGCATTTTCAATATTTGCCCCACTCTTGATTGTCACGCCATTGAGAATGATTGAGTTTTTGATAACAACGCCTTCTTCGATGATAACATCGCGGTCAATGACTGAATTTTCGACTTGACCATTGATGTTTGCCCCGTTTGAAATTAGGCTACGTTTGACCTCTGCCAATGGACCATACAAACATGGTGAGCTATCACTTGTTTGGGTATGGATTGGCCAATCATGTTTGAAGAGGAGTTTGCGGGTATCTTGGTCGATCAATTCAATTTGAGTATTGAAGTAGGAAGCAGTCGTATTGATACATGCGACATAATCACGATGTGCATAGCCCATAATCTTGTACTGGTCAACTGTATCACGTAAAATATCTTTTAACCAGTAGAGAGATGACACTTTGTTAGCACGTTTAATCAAGTCGATAAATGTAGTCCGTTTCATAATGTAGGCTTCAAGGGAAACGGGACGGTTTTTATATTTACCATGGTTTTCCTCAAAAGCTACGATACGACGGTCTTCACCAAATTTGAGAGTTTGGCAGCCGATGAAATTTTCTTTAGCATCTGAAACGTTTTTATAAAGAACGGTAATATCAGCATCCGTTGCGATATGGTCATCCATGACTTTTGAAAAATCCTGGCTATAGATGAAGTAAGATGGAGCAACTAGCACATAATCTTTTGTAGAATTTTCGATGTAGTGGATGTTTTCTGTGAAGGCATTAATATCGTGACGATAGACACTATTTGGGTCTGTTGCGCTATTGAGCAAGCGAAGGGTACCGCGTTTACTGTTGATATTATAGTGTTTTCCTGTACCAACGTGCTGAATTGTTGAACGCATTTCGGCAGGCATGTACACTTGGAATTCTGTAATTCCAGAGTTTGACATATTGGATAGAGCAAAGTCAATTAGGCGATAACGACCTAAGAAACCGAAAGCTTGTACGCCACGGTGCTTCATCACATCACCAAAATGTACGTTGTTTCCTTCAATATTTACAATTCCGAGAGTATTTCTTAGCATAGCAGTCCTTTCTTACTTGGTTACATTCTTGTCGATCAAGAGGATATGGTCGATGTCTCCTGTGAGTTTAACTCCGTCAGCAATTTTAATATTTTCAGCGACGATGACGTAGTCAAGCTCAACACCTTCGCCGATAATAGCACCAGGCAGGACGACAGAATTTTTTACGACGGCATTTTGGTTGACCTGTACATCTGTTGAAATAACAGAATGTTCTACTGTACCATCAATAACTGCTCCTTTATCAATATAGGCAGATTTAACAGTTGCAGTCGCACCAATGACTTGGGCAGGAGATCCCTTATCCTCTGAATAGATTCTCCATGAGCGATCAGAAAGGTCCAAATCTCCAGCGTGATCAATCAAATCCATATTGGATTCCCAGAGGCTGTTAACGGTACCTACGTCTTTCCAATAACCACGGAATGGATGGGCAATGAGAGTGCGGCCATCTTCTAAGTATTTCGGAATGATGTCATGCCCAAAATCGTGAGATGAAGTGTCCAATTTGTCATCTTCTTGAAGGTACTTTTTCAAGGTCTTCCAAGTGAAGATATAGATACCCATTGATGCCAAATTGCTCTTAGGATTTTCTGGTTTTTCTTCAAATTCTTCAATACGGTAATCTTCGTCCGTATTCATGATACCAAAACGTGAAGCTTCTTTGATTGGAACTTCGATAACCGCAATCGTGGCATCTGCTTTTTTCTGAATATGTGTATCAAGGAGTTTGTCGTAGTTCATCTTATAGATGTGGTCACCAGACAAAATCAATACGTACTCTGGATCGTGAAGATCAATGAAATCAATGTTCTGTGTAATAGCGTCGGCTGTACCTTTGTAAAGTCCGAAACCTTCGATTTTTTCACTCGGTGGCAATACAAAGACACCAGATCCTTGTACATCGAGCCCCCAACGTTGAGACTGAGCAACGTATGAGTTCAAGAGAACAGGCTCATACTGAGTCAAAACTCCGACAATATCAATACCTGAGTTGGCACAGTTACTGAGAGGAAAGTCAATAATGCGGTACTTTCCGCCAAATGCGACCGCTGGTTTGGCGACTTTTTTTGTCAACCCTTCTAGACGTGTTCCACGTCCACCAGCGAGAATCATAGCTAACATTTTATTTTGAGCCATCTAACCACTCCTTAATATATATGATACATGTATTATAGCATAGAGTATAAAAAAATGAAAGCGTTTCCTTAAAGAAAAATGAATTATTTTCATTTTTCTTTTCAACGTCTTTCATAAATGTATCATAACATATTGTATTTTGTTTGTCTATATAAAATGGTATTTATTTTTGGTCGAATTTTACCTCTTCAAGTAGGTAATTGATGAATTTTTCTCCCATGTCGGACAGCAATGCCTTTTCGTGTTGGATATAGACCAATTCGATTTCATCGTCAAATTCCAGAGGAATGGATACAATATTATCTCCGTTAAGATTTGAATTGAGGATACCTGTTGCGATTGTATAGCCATCCAGACCGATTAAGAGATTAAAGAGTGTGGCACGGTCAGATACGACAATCGATTTTTTATGGTGTTCCTGGGCTAGAATTTCTTCTGCAAAGTAGAAGGAGTTGTGAATACCTTGCTCGTAGCTGAGATAGGGGAAATCTACCAAATCATCGAGAGTGATTGACTTTCTTTGTGCCAAAGGATTGGTTTTGCTGACAAATACATGTGGTTTGGCAGTGAAGAGAGTTGTATAGGATAGTCGATTGTCATCCAAAAGTTTCAGCAGAACATCACGGTTGAAATGGTTGAGGAAAAGCACTCCGATTTCTGAGCGGAAATTCTTAACGTCATCAATGATTTCCCAGGTCCGTGTTTCACGTAGGAAGAGTTCATAATCTTCCATTTCAGTTTCTTTCAAAAGCGAGACAAAGGCGTTGACGACAAAGGCATAGTGTTGAGAAGAGACGCTAAATAGTTGGCGTTTTGCATTCGGATTTTTATAGCGGTCTTCCAATAGTTCGGTCTGCTCAACAATTTGACGAGCGTAGGAAAGAAACTCCATGCCATCCTTTGTCAGGGTAATGCCCTTAGAATTACGGAAAAAGATTTTAATTTTCATTTCTTTTTCCAGGTCTCGTACAGCGTTGGAAAGGCTGGGTTGGGTAATGAAGAGTTGCTTGGCAGCCTCATTCATACTGCCTGTTTCTGCAATTTTGATAATATAGTATAATTGTTGGATTCTCATACCTCTATTGTAACATGATTTGACAAATTATTCTAAAAAATGTATAATGCTGAGAATATATCCTTTAACTGAGTCCAGAGAGGCGAAGAAGGGAACGTGATAAATAGGGCAAATGCTGCCTTCTTTTCGTGTAACCTTGCTAGCCAGCAAGGTTTTTTTCTCTATATCGACTTTCTTGTTTTCTGTGTCATTGTTATATAGAATAGGAGAAAAGATGATTTTAAAAGAACGGATGTTACTGGTGGACCAAGTCCAACTAGCGCCGCGAATTTTTGCTATGACCTTGCAGGGGGATATGGTCCAAGATATGAAAATGGGGCAGTTTATCCATATTCGTGTCCCAGATGATTCCATGCTCTTGCGGAGACCAATATCTATTTCCGAGATTGATAGGAATAAGGCTCAATGTCGGATTATTTACCGAGTGGAAGGTCAAGGGACGGAAGTCTTTTCGAAAATGACTGTTGGGCAGTATTTGGATGTTATGGGACCGCTTGGGAAAGGGTTTGAAGTAGACTTTCTCAAAGAAGATGACCGCATTCTCATCATTGGAGGAGGAATCGGTGTTCCTCCCTTGGTGGAAGTGGCGAAACAGGCGGCGAACCGTGGCGCCAAAGTCACGTCAGTCATTGGCTTTGCCACCAAAGAGGCTGTCATTTTGGAAGAGGAACTGGCAAGCTACGGGGTGGTCTATGTCACAACGGATGATGGTTCCTATGGACGTAAGGGGAATGTCGCAACGGTCGTTGAACAGCTGACAAACGAGTTTGCTGCCATTTACTCATGTGGGGCGCCTGCTATGATGAACTATGTTGATCAACGCTTTCAGGACCATCCTCATGCCTACATTTCACTGGAGGCTAGGATGGCTTGCGGGATGGGGGCGTGCTATGCCTGTGTTGTCAAACCCAAAGAGGGACAAGAACACGAGAACAAGCGTGTCTGCAAGGAAGGTCCAGTCTTTACAACTGGTAGTCTGATTTTATAGGAGGTTGAAATGACAAAACGATTAGCGATTTCCTTACCAGGCTTAGACTTGAAAAATCCCATCATTCCAGCCTCTGGCTGCTTCGGTTTTGGTCAGGAGTATGCAGATTATTATGACCTTAATCAGCTTGGTTCCATTATGATTAAGGCGACTACCCGTCATCCTCGTTATGGCAATGCGACTCCCCGTGTAGCCGAGACACCAGCAGGTATGCTCAATGCCATTGGACTTCAAAATCCAGGTATTGATGTAGTCTTATCCGAAAAACTCCCCTGGTTGGAACAGCATTTTCCAGACTTGCCTATCATTGCCAATGTGGCTGGCTTTTCTAATGAAGAATATGCCTATGTGTCAGGAAAAATTTCAAAGGCTCCAAACGTAAAAGCTATCGAGCTGAACATTTCCTGTCCCAATGTGGACCACGGAAATAATGGTCTCTTGATTGGACAGGTACCAGAATTAGCCTATCAAGCAGTAAAAGCAGCAGTCGAAGCCTCATCTGTCCCTGTTTACGTTAAGCTGACACCAAGTGTGGCAGACATAACCTTGTTGGCCAAGGCTGCTGAGGATGCTGGAGCGACTGGCTTGACGATGATAAATACCTTGGTTGGTATGCGATTCAATCTCAAAACTCGACAACCAATCTTGGCAAATGGTACAGGAGGAATGTCAGGTCCAGCAGTTTTTCCGGTTGCTCTCAAACTCATTCGTCAGGTTGCTCAGATGACTGATTTACCGATTATTGGTATGGGTGGTGTGGATACGGCGGACAAGGCCATAGAGATGATGGTTGCAGGAGCTTCAGCCGTAGGGGTAGGAACAGCCAACTTTACAGACCCATTTGCTTGTCCAAAGATTATTCAAGACTTGCCAAAACGCATGGAAGTTTATGGTATTGATAGTTTGGAAGGTTTACGCCGAGAAATCAGACATAGCTTGGGTAAGCGTTGACAAAGGTAAAATAAAAGAGTAATATAAAGAAAATATCTCCTTTAACTAAGTCCAGAGAGGCTAGGAAGGTGTCATGTAATAGGCTTGAAAGGTGATTTTCAAGCTGAATTCGTGCACATCCCTGACCGATTTGGCAGGGATTTTTGTGTAAATGAAAGGATTTTATGAAAGAAACAAGACCAATTATTGCCCTTGACTTTGCAGGTAAAGAAGAAGTTCAGTCTTTTCTGGAACAGTTCCCACCAGATGAGAAACTCTATGTAAAGGTTGGAATGGAGTTGTATTATGCGGAGGGACCAGGTATTATCAATTATTTGAAAGGCTGCGGTCACAGTATTTTTCTAGATTTGAAACTGCATGATATTCCTAATACCGTCGAGTCTGCTATGAAAGTCTTGGCAAAACTCGGTGTGGATATGACTAACGTTCACGCTGCTGGTGGTGTTGAGATGATGCGGTCAGCACGAAGGGGATTGGGTAAGGATGCTGTTTTAATAGCGGTCACTCAGTTGACCTCTACCTCAGAGGAGCAGATGAGAACAGACCAGAATATTCAGACTAGTTTGCAGGAAGCGGTTGTTCACTATGCTCAAAGAGCACAAGAAGCTGGTCTTGATGGGGTGGTTTGTTCAGCGCATGAGGTGGCTTTGATTAAAGATGCTACAAGTTCTGATTTTGTGTGCCTGACGCCAGGGATTCGTCCGACTGGCGGTGAAGTAGGCGATCAGAAACGAGTTATGACACCAGTAGATGCTGCTCGAATCGGTAGTGATTACATCGTAGTAGGTCGCCCGATTACGAGAGCCGACCATCCTTACCAGACCTATTTGTCTATTAAAGAGGAGTGGAATCGTGGATAAGGTTTATCAGGTTATCATCGATAGACCTATCGGGTTTATTGATAAATTTGGCAATCAGTACCCCATCAATTACGGCTACGTTCCAAATCTATTGGCTGGAGATGGTGAAGAACAAGATGTTTACATCATTTCCAAAGATGTTCGGCAGCCTTTGACAGCTTTCGAGGGGAAATTGGTCGCGATTATCCATCGTAGAGATGATGTTGAGGATAAATGGGTTCTGACAGGTCTTGATGAAAAACTTACCGTGACAGAAATAAAAGAGAAAACCAATTTCATTGAACAGTATTTTGATTCATGGATTGAAATGGTGAACTAGGAGAAATTTGTAAGAATTCAACAGGGATAAATATAGTTTTTTGTAGGGTTCATAGATTGAACCAATACTTTAGGAGTGACAGGCTATTCGGCGGGATGGTCATGTAGAGAAGGCACGCATTTAAAAGGAGGTCTATTATGACACTAGCAACAGAAATCGCATCTCACTTATTGGATATTAAGGCAGTTCATCTGCGTCCTGAAAAGCCATTTACATGGGCATCAGGTATCAAATCCCCAATCTATACAGATAATCGTATTACACTATCTTATCCTGAAACTCGAAATCTGATTGAAGATGGCTTTGTTCAACGAATTGAAGAGGAATTTCCTGAGGTTGAGGTGATTGCCGGAACTGCCACAGCAGGTATCCCACATGGTGCCATCATTGCAGATCGGATGAATTTGCCATTTGCTTATATCCGTAGCAAACCAAAAGACCATGGTGCAGGGAATCAATTAGAGGGTCGCATCGTCAAAGGACAAAAAATGGTTGTCGTTGAAGACCTGATTTCTACTGGAGGGTCTGTTCTAGATGCCGTAGCAGCAGCTGAGCGTGAAGGCGCTGACGTTATTGGTGTGGTAGCTATTTTCACATATGAATTGCCAAAGGCAGACCGTAATTTTGACAATGCTGGCGTGAAATTGGTGACGCTCAGCAATTATTCAGAATTAATCAAAGTCGCAAAAGTACAGGGATATATCAATGCAGATGGTTTGAATCTGCTTAAAAAGTTCCGTCAAAATCAAGAAACTTGGCAGGAAGACTAGATTTAAAACGAGCCTACGCACGATTTCTGGGAACTTATCCTGTAAAATGGTATAATAGTCTCTAACGTATTTTGAGAATACAATAATTGACCGTATGAGGAGAAGAACATGATTTCAGTTATCGTGCCTTGTTTTAATGAAGAAGAGGCAATTCCCTATTTTTACGATGCTATGGAGAAAGTTCGTAAGGAGATGGGGGAACAATTTGAGTATATTTTTGTCAATGATGGTTCAAAGGATAGGACATTAATGGTTTTACGCCAATTTTCTGGTCAAGACCGAGCTGTTCGCTATCTTTCCTTTTCAAGGAATTTCGGGAAAGAAGCTGCTCTCTATGCAGGTCTACAAGCTGCGCAAGGTGAGCTAGTGACTGTCATGGATGTTGATTTGCAAGATCCACCTGAAATGTTGATGGAAATGAAGGCTATGTTGGATGGAAATCCGGATTTAGATTGCGTTGGAACCCGTCGTGTCAGTCGTGATGGTGAGCCACCGATTCGTAGCTTTTTTGCGAAATTATTCTACAAATTGATGAATAAAATCAGCCAGGTCGAGGTAGTAGACGGTGCCCGTGATTTCCGTCTCATGCGTCGTCACATGGTAGATGCTATTCTATCTGTGTCTGAATACAATCGCTTTTCAAAAGGAATTTTTGCCTGGGTTGGATTCGAGACAGAATACTTGCCATATGAAAATGTTGAGAGGGTCGCTGGTGAAACTAGTTGGTCTTTCTGGAAATTGCTTTCTTATTCTATTGAAGGAATCATCAATTTTTCAGATACACCTTTGAATATTGCCTCCTATACAGGTTTCTTCACCTTCCTGTTGTCGCTAGTTCTAATGGTTTTTGTGGTTTTCAAAACCTTGGTGTTCGGAGATCCTACAATTGGCTGGCCGTCGACTATTTGTATCATCCTATTTTTGGGAGGTCTGCAGTTGATGACCATTGGTATTCTCGGTAAATATTTGGCAAAAGTTTTCTTGGAAACGAAGAAACGTCCGATTTATATTGTTAAAGAGAAAAGTTCAAACTAGGAGCAGTTTATGGAACATTCAGCTTGGCACGAATTGATAAAGGCGCAGTTGCCAGAGCATTATTTTGGTAAAATAAATCAGTTTTTAGATCATGTTTATGCTGGTGGAACCATTTATCCGCCTCGTGAGAAGGTATTTGCTGCCATTCAAACAACGAATTTGGAAGAGGTTAAAGTAGTTATTCTGGGACAGGATCCCTATCACGGACCTGGTCAGGCACAGGGCTTGTCGTTTTCTGTTCCGAACTCGGTACCAGCTCCGCCATCTCTTCAAAACATCTTAAAAGAATTGACGGATGATATTGGCGTCAAACAAGATCATGATTTGACAGCCTGGGCGGAACAAGGTGTGCTTTTGCTCAATGCTTGTTTAACTGTTCCAGCAGGTCAGGCAAATGGACATGCAGGGCAAATTTGGGAGCCTTTTACGGACGCTGTTATTAAGGTGGTCAATAGCTTAGACCAGCCTGTCGTCTATATTCTTTGGGGTGCTTATGCTCGCAAGAAAAAGGCGTTGATAACCAATCCAAAACATCTGGTTATCGAATCTGCTCATCCAAGCCCTCTTTCAGCCTATCGAGGTTTCTTTGGAAGCAAGCCCTTCTCACAAGCAAATGCCTACTTGACTTCACAAGGCAGAACAGGAATTGATTGGCTGCGATAGTAGATAGTAATGGCTTTGGTACTACAAAGGAGAATATGAATGTTATTAGTGAAAAATGGTCGAGTATTGGATCCGCAATCCGGTTTAGACAAGGTTTGCGACATCTTGATGGACGGAAGTAAGATTGTTAAGATTGCGGAGTCTATTTCAGAAGATGTTGAGCAAGAAGTGATTGATGCGACAGGATTAGTCGTTGCTCCTGGTTTGGTCGATGTTCATGTGCATTTTCGGGAGCCAGGTCAGACCCATAAAGAAGATATTCATACAGGAGCTCTTTCTGCAGCAGCGGGTGGTTTTACTTCTGTTGTCATGATGGCAAACACTAATCCGACGATTTCAAATGTTGAAACCTTAAAAGAAGTATTGGATTCCGCTAAAAAAGAAGCTATTCACATTTATAGTGTGGCAACCATTACAGATCATTTCGATGGGCAAAACCTGACCGATTTTCCTGCTTTGCTAGAAGCTGGAGCGGTGGCCTTTTCGGACGACGGTATTCCTTTGACAAATGCTGGCGTGGTTAGAAAAGCTATGAAATTAGCCAAAGAGCAGGGCTGTCTCATCAGTCTGCATGAAGAAGACCCTGACCTGAATGGTGTCTTGGGACTAAACGAGCAAGTAGCTGAAAAACATTTTCATGTTTGTGGAGCAACTGGCGTAGCAGAATACAGCATGGTCGCTCGCGATGTCATGATTGCCTATGAAACGGGTGCGCGTGTTCATATCCAGCATCTATCCAAAGCCGAGTCGGTCAAGGTGGTTGAATTTGTTCAAGGTCTCGGAGCAAACGTCACGGCAGAAGTAGCACCCCAACATTTTTCACGAACTGAGGACTTACTTCTAACAAAAGGTGCCAATGCTAAGATGAACCCTCCACTACGATTAGAAAGTGATCGCTTGGCTGTGATTGATGGGTTGAAATCTGGTGTTATCTCTGTCATTGCGACGGACCATGCTCCTCATCACGCAGATGAGAAAAATATAGAAGATCTCACAAAGGCCCCATCAGGAATGACAGGCTTGGAAACCTCGCTTTCACTTGGTTTGACGCATCTGGTAGAAGAAGGGCATCTGACACTCGTGCAATTGTTGGAGAAAATGACGATTAATCCAGCCAAGCTCTATGGTCTTGATGCTGGCTATCTTGCTGAAAATGGCCCAGCTGATCTTGTTATTTTTGACCCAAATGCAAATCGGTTGGTCACAGCGGATTTTGCCTCGAAGTCTGCTAATTCTCCGTTTGTTGGTGATAGTCTGAAAGGACAGGTCCTTTACACCATTGCAAATGGACAAATAGTATTTGGTAAATAGGAAATGAGCGGATTAGATAGCTAATTCGCTTATTTCGAACCTTTTTGACATGTAAGCGATTTTAATGTTTTTGTTTTTTGTTAAAAAGTGTATAATAGTACTATAAGTAACACCAAAGGAAGGTTAATTTATGAAAAAGAAAGATTTATTGTTGCCTGTAATGTCCACACTCTTGTTGGCTCCATTTGTTTTAGCTCAACAAGTACAAGCTGCTGAGACAACGACTGCAGCTACCACAACCAATCAGCCAGCAACGACTGATGCAACTGCTACGGTACCAGCAACGTCAGTTGAAAACGTAGCAACGGAGGAAACTGTTGTCCCTGCTGCAGAAGAAACAGTAGAGGCAGTCATTATCCACACAAACGACGTTCACGGTCGCATTCTTGAAGAAAAGAATGTCATCGGTGACGCTAAGGCTGCGGCAGTCATTGAAGAAGAACGTGCCAAAGTAGAGAATACAATTGTAGTAGATGCTGGTGATGCCTTCCAAGGACTTCCAATTTCCAACTCTACAAAAGGTGAAGACCGCGCCAATATCATGAACCAAGTCGGCTATGATGCAATGGCTGTTGGTAACCATGAATTTGACTTTGGGATGGATCAAGCAATCAAGTACAAGGAAACCTTGAACTTCCCGCTATTGAGTGCTAACACTTACGTTAATGGCGCTCGTGTTTTTGAAGCTTCAACTATCGTCGATAAAACTCCAACTGTTGTAGGTGATGAATTTGTAGTTATCGGTGTAACAACACCTGAAACTGCTACAAAAACCCATCCGAAAAATGTTGAGGGAGTAACATTTACCGACCCAGTCACAGAAGTCAATAAAGTGATTGACGAAGTGGAAGCACGTGCTCTAGCAGATAACCGTGTTTACAAGAACTATATCATTCTAGCTCACCTAGGTGTCGATTCTACAACGCCTGTTGAATGGAGAGGTTCAACTCTAGCTGAAGCACTTTCTAAAAATAGTAAATTAGCTGGTAAACGTGTTATTGTTATCGATGGTCATTCCCACACGGTAGAAGCGACTACCTATGGAGATAACGTTACTTATAATCAAACAGGCTCTTACTTGAACAATATCGGTAAAGTAACCTTGAAATCTGATAAATTATTGGGTGAAGCTAGTTTGATTTCTGCCGCGGATACTAAAAATGTGACGCCAAATGCTAAAATCGCAGCCTTGGTTGATGAAATTAAAGCAAAATATGAAGCTGAAAATGCTCAAGTAGTTATTGAAAATAACCCCGTGGAATTAAACGGAGACCGCTCAAACGTGCGTGTTCGTGAAACCAACTTGGGGAATGCAGTGACAGATGCAATCTATGCCTATGGTCAAACAGGATTTTCAAACAAAACTAGCCTTGCTGTGACTAACGGTGGTGGTCTACGTGCAACAATTGCTAAAGATCAGCCTGTTACAAAAGGTGATATTATTGCAGTCTTGCCATTTGGTAACATTGTTTCTCAAATCACTGTGACTGGTCAGCAAATTTATGATATGTTTACCAAGTCTTTATCATCTACATTGCAAGTGAATCCAGAAACTGGCGAGATGCTTTTAGATGGAAATGGTATGCCACTCTTTGAAGCTAGTGGTGGATTCCTACACATTTCAGGAGCAAATGTATTCTACGATCCAACTCTTCCTGTAGAAGAACGTGTTCTTCTTATCGGTATTCTTAATCCAGAGACTGGCGAATATGACGCCTTGGATCTTGAAAAAACGTACTATTTAGCAACAAATGACTTCCTTGCTGCTGGTGGTGATGGCTACACAATGCTTGGCGGAGCACGTGAAGAAGGTCCTTCAATGGACAGCGTCTTTGCTGAATACCTAAAGACAGCTGACTTATCAGCTTATGAGGTTGTCAACCCATATTCACGTATCATTCCTGTAAATTCAAGCATTGATACGGATGAAGATGGCTACCCAGACTTTATCGAGATTTTATTGGATACTGATCCAGAAAATCCAGCATCAAATCCAGAAACTGTTCCAGCCGAAAATACAGATTCACCATCTAATCAAGTACAAAATACTTCAGCAACGGATAAGAAGGTCCCAGTTGATTCTCCGAAAGTAGGAGATAAAAAACCAGACGTAGCAAGTCCAGTAAAAACTACAAAAGCAGGAGTCTTGCCAAATACTGGTGACCAGATGAATCTGACGCTCAGCCTGTTTGGTTTAGGTCTTGCAGGACTGGCCATGGCAGTAGGTCGTAGAAAAGAAAATTAATCAATCATCTGAAAACAGGGTCTTCGGACTCTGTTTTTGACTGGAGGAAACATGCAAACTGTATTTCAATATCAAAAAGAGGGGGATCGTGAGCAGATTAGTTCTTATGTTCTGCTTAGCAACTCCCCACGTCGTAAACAATTATTGGGATTTTTACAACCACAAATCGCATCAGTTGAAGTGGATGAGCGTGGTATCGAAGAACATTTTATGAAACAATTCGCTACAGATGATTTTCTCACTCGAGCTGCAAAAACCTGTTGTGAAATTTCCAAAGCCAAATCGGACATGGATTTGGTAACTGGCCATCTCTACATTTCTGCGGATACAATCGTCGTGTCAGATGGGAAAATTTTTAACAAACCTCAAGATTTGACAGAAGCTGAAACCATGTTATGTTCCTATTTTGGAAAGAGCCATCACGTTGTAACATCTGTCTGCCTACGGACAAGTCACTCACTGGATGTTTTTTATACGGTTGCACAGATTGATTTTGTCGACTATTATCCAGCCTTGGAAGAAGCGATTCAGTCCTATATCCATGATAAACAACCACTCGACAAGGCAGGTGCATACGGTATTCAGGAGCTTGACCCACGCTTTGTAGCAGGTATTTCTGGGGATGTTCACACCATTATTGGTCTACCTGTAGCAGAAGTTTCGCGCAGGATTTTTGGGAGTGGGAAAAAAGAGTTCGTCAAACAAGTCTTTATTTCTAGTTGTTGAGCTGAAACAGTCTATTCCCAGACTGTTTCACTCCCACCCCCGCACAGCTCAAACTGTCTGGGAGACAGTTTGAGGTTGGAGATAGAGCGAACTTTGTTCGCAACAGTCGTAACGGTCAGATTTGGAGTGTGAAACGCGAACAAATCTGCCAATCAACCACTGCGCTGAGATGTTGACACTAACCTTATTAAGTGATGCTATAATTTAGCTCAGCATTTTGAAAAATAGCAGAGCTCAATAGCTAGTTTGTGGTATAATAGTGGTCGAAAAGGAGAGTTTATGACCGTCGACATTGAAAGATACAAGCAATTGGCCCAGCAGAAGCAAGGAGAACATCGAAAATTTCTAGCAAATTTGAAGAAAAAAGCACCTAAAAATTTGGATAGAATTGTTCAAGATATTCATGCCGAAGTATTTTCTGAAATCGACTGTACAGAGTGTGCCAACTGTTGTAAAACGTTGGGACCGCTCTTTACAGAAGCAGATATTACCCGAATTGCCAAGCATTTGCGCATGAAACTTCCAGTTTTTGAGGACATGTACTTGCGTGTGGATGAGGACGGAGATAAGGTATTTCAATCCATGCCCTGTCCCTTCCTTGGAGGCGATAATCTATGTAGTATCTATGATGCTCGTCCCAAAGCCTGTCGAGAATTTCCGCATACTGACCGCAAGAAGATTTATCAAATCAACAATTTAACAATAAAAAATACTCTGATTTGTCCCGCAGCCTATCTCTTTGTCGAAAAGTTACGTGAAAGAATTTAAGAGGAACAAGAAAGACAAAATATTGATTTTCTGCTATAATAATAAAAAACAAAGCCGTTTTTACGGCTTTTTTCAATGAATTATATTTAGGAGGACCCCATGGCAACAATTCAATGGTTTCCGGGCCACATGTCAAAAGCTCGCAGGCAGGTGCAGGAGAACATCAAGCACGTTGATTTCGTGACTATTTTGGTCGATGCCCGCTTGCCCCTATCCAGCCAAAATCCTATGCTGACCAAGATTGTTGGCGACAAGCCCAAGCTCATGATTCTCAACAAGGTCGATTTGGCTGACCCTGTTCGTACCAAAGAATGGCAGAGCTACTTTGAAGGTCAAGGCATCCGTACCCTTGCCATCAACTCAAAAGAGCAAGCGACGGTGAAAAAGGTGACCGACGCAGCCAAGAGTTTGATGAAAGACAAGATTGAACGCCTCCGCGAAAGAGGAATTCAAAAAGAAACTCTGCGGACCATGATTATCGGTATTCCAAACGCTGGCAAGTCTACCCTTATGAACCGTCTGGCTGGAAAGAAAATTGCCGTTGTCGGTAACAAACCAGGTGTGACCAAGGGCCAACAGTGGCTCAAGTCGAACAAGGACCTTGAAATCCTTGATACACCAGGTATTCTCTGGCCTAAATTTGAGGACCAGGAAGTTGGACTTAAGTTGGCTCTGACTGGTGCGATTAAGGACCAGCTCTTGCCTATGGACGAGGTCACTATTTTTGGTTTGGACTATTTCAAGGCCAACTATCCAGAACGCCTACAAGAGCGGTTCAAGGGCATGGATTTGGAGCAGGAAACGCCTGAACTCATTATGGACTGGACCAAGAAATTGGGCTTCCGTGATGATTATGACCGTTTCTATAGTCTATTTGTCAAGGACGTTCGAGACGGGCGTTTGGGCACCTATACATTGGATAAGGTGAGTGACTTAGATGGCAACGATTAAGGAAGTGACTGCTCTGCTGGCTCAGGTGGACAGTCTAGATAGTCCTGTCTGGTCAGAGTTGGCTCAGGACGTGCGAGCAGGGGTCCAGGCTGCCATCAAGAAACGCCAAAAGGAGTTGGAAAAAGAAGCAGCAGAAGACGCACGCTTAGAAGCTATGCTATGTTACGAAAAAGCCCTTTATGAAAATGGTGTGGAGTTAATCGCTGGGATAGACGAAGTCGGCCGGGGGCCTCTAGCAGGTCCTGTGGTGGCTGCGGCGGTTATCTTGCCCAAAGGGTTCAAAATCCGCTACCTCAACGACTCCAAGAAAATCCCCAAGTCCAAGCACGAGGCCATTTACCAAGAGGTCATGGAACGAGCGGTGGCAGTCGGTGTGGGGATAAAAGATGCAGCTGTCATCGATCAGGTCAACATCTACGAGGCGACCAAGTTAGCCATGCTGGAGGCTTTAGGGCAGTTGAGCCAAAAACCAGACCACTTGTTAATCGATGCTATGAAGTTGGACACCTCCATACCGCAAACCTCTATCATCAAGGGGGATGCCAACAGTCTGTCTATCGCAGCGGCCTCTATCGTGGCCAAGGTGACGCGGGACAAGATGATGGCGGATTATGACAAGGAGTTCTCAGGCTACGGCTTCGCCAAGAATGCTGGTTATGGAACGGCAGAGCATTTGGAAGGCTTGAACAAGCAAGGCATCACGCCCATTCACCGCAAAACCTTTGAGCCCATTAAGTCTATGGTAGCAGGGGGAAACTAGTCTTGACAGTCTTTTTCTGCTTATTTTTAGCGGCTATCGGTTTGTTTGCTCTCGTCTATTTCTGGGAGCGGCGGTCGATTTTTATCTCACTGTTTGCCTTGAACATCCTTGTCTGGTCCTTGGCATGGATAATCTCAACAGGCATTCTCGAAAACAATGAAATCTTGCGCTTGCTGGCTATAGCCGTGGCTATGGTGCTTTTTTTAGCCTTGTTAAGTGGTCCATTTGTCCTGCTTTTCACGCTTTATCTAAATGGCTTTCAGATTTTGAAGAGAGAAGGGGTTCGATTCCATAATTTCCTATCCATGGGACTGGCGATCGCCCTGACTTTCTATCTCTTCATCGCTCCCTTTGTGGTTCAATCCCTTTCAGGCATCAGCTTTTTCAACATGTTGTTCGTCTACGTTGGTTTTTTGGTGTCCTATGCCATTATCATCAGCATGCTCTATACCACGTCTAGCTTTGTCAACTTGGTCAATCTTTTCCCAGGCAAGCTTGATTATGTGGTGGTCTTAGGTGCTGGCTTGATTGGTGACAAGGTAACACCACTTTTGGCTTCGCGGATTGAAAAAGGCATAGCGATCTACAAGAAACATCCTGGCAGCAAGCTCATCATGTCAGGCGGACAGGGGCCTGATGAACTCTTGGCAGAGGGACAGGCTATGGCTAACTATGCCTTGGAACAGGGGATTCCTGCGGAAGATATTGTGATAGAAAACCAATCAACCAATACCGAGGAAAACTTGAAATTTTCCTATGCCCTGATGAAACCTGGTGGTCGCTTTGCCCTTGTAACCAATTACTATCACGTTTTCAGAGCTCTGCTATTGGCACGACAATTGAAAATCAAATGTATCGGCTACGGCGCAAAAACCAGATTTTACTTTAGCCTTAATGCCTTCATTCGGGAATTTGTTGGCTATGTGGTCATGAGCCGAAAGGCGCATTTGGTATTTTTGAGCATCGTGTCAGCCCTTTATCTGATTGGAGTGATCATCAGTTTAATGCATTAAAAAACAGCCTCTAGGTTTCTAGAAGCTGTTTTCTTATAACATAAAGTAGACAATGGCGATATATTGAAGTGCTGAAGCTAGTAGGATAAAGAGATGCCAAATCATATGGAAATAAGGCTTTTTCTTGGCGTAGAAGAGGGCTCCAATAGTATAAGATAAACCACCAGCCAGCATCAAAATTCCGAAAACAAGTCCAGTCTTTTGCAGAATAGCTGGCAAGATAAAGACAACCAACCAGCCCATAAAGAGATAGAGAAATAGGCTGAATTTTTCATTGATATTTTTGGCGAAAATTTTATAGAGAATGCCAAAAATAGTTAATCCCCATTGTAAACCAACAATTAGATACCCCAACCAACCACCGACCAAGGATAGGGCAACAGGTGTGTAGCTTCCAGCGATAGCAATGTAAATCATGCTGTGGTCGATAATCCTTAGGATGTATTTGTGAGTAGAATCGTAGGGCATGGAGTGGTAGATGGAGGAGGATAGGAACATGAGAAAGAGGCTGATGACAAAGATAGTCATGCCGACCACAGCAGTCACGTTATAATCTTGAAAAGAATGGATAGCAGTAATGGGGAGTAAGACCAACATAAGCAGGGCTCCGACTGCATGGGTGACACTGTTAGCAACCTCCTCTCCAAAGGATAGTTTCAGGCTCAATTTCAAACTAGGATTCATAGTGACTCCTTTCTAACTCCATAGTGAGTTGACGGGTTTTGTAATATAGTTTAACAGACTGGCAGGCATAACGAATGATTTCAGGCGTTTCATCGCTCTCCTCGTTTCGCATACAGTCAACAAAATGATTGTATAAGGTTTCAGAGTTGTTCGAGTGGAGAAGAAGATTTAAGGTCTGACTGATTTCTTGAATGGAAAAGACATTTTTTAAGATAGTCAAGGCTATCAAGCGGGCAACTTGCTGTTTTTGATATTTTTTCTTAACAGGTTTCTCAATCTGTTTGTGTTTAACGTAATTATTGATCATTGCAGCAGTTAATACCCTTCGAAAATCAACATTATCCCTTGTCAACTTGCCTTGATGAACCCCAGTCCTATCATCAGCTTCATTTCCTAGGCTACTGTTGATTTTCATTGAGTATAAACTCTTCTGTTCAAGGCTTTCCTGAGAGTTGACTACTTGATTAACATACAGCAGAACTTGGTCCAAATACAAATCTAGATCAGGTAATTCATGCCAGTAGGGGATGGTCTGTTTCATGATTGTATACTCTCTTTTATCTAGTATTGACAACTAGATTGTATGATATTGTTTATATAATGTCAAATAAAAACCTTCTGTAACAAGTAAATACAGAAGGTCTGGTTATTATGGAAGGATAAGATTTTCAGGTAGTGCCATCTTGTAAAGGGAGTAAGCCCCATCTAGATTTTTTACTTTAAAGCCCTTTTCTTTTAAGAGCCGTTCAGCTATATAAGAACGAAGTCCACTATGACAGCTGACAATGTATTCTT
This sequence comes from Streptococcus sp. 2021WUSS126, assembly GCF_044427255.1. Classification (NCBI taxonomy): domain Bacteria; kingdom Bacillati; phylum Bacillota; class Bacilli; order Lactobacillales; family Streptococcaceae; genus Streptococcus; species Streptococcus sp. 2021WUSS126. Next base: position 24,792 of record NZ_JAOTGI010000004.1, read on the forward strand.
TTGAAGTGTCTAGTTCTCCTAGCCGCTCACGGAGTTGGTCCAGAGGAATATGGATGAATTCTTTGAATTGCCCATTTGCGACCTCACCAGGATTGCGGACGTCTAACAAGATTTTGCCGTTTGCTAGCTCCTCGTCTAGTTGGTGCCATTGGACATTTTGACTGATGCCTTCTGCGATGTTCATGGCAGCATATCCAATCATATTGACAGGATCTTTGGCTGAACCAAATGGTGGGGCGTAGGTCAATTCTAGTTCTGGCAAATCTTCAATCGTAAGTCCAGCCTTGATGGCAGTGGCAAGGACATCAATCCGCTTATCAATACCTTTTTGACCGACTGTCTGTGCACCAAAGATTTTTCCGTCAATAGGAGAAAAAATCAGTTTCAGAACAATATCAGTCGCACCAGGATAGTAACCAGCATGGTCCTTTCCAGTTGTATGAACGACGGCATATTCATAACCGAGTGATTGAACGGTACGTTCGATTAAACCAGTTGATGCTGCCACTAAATCAAAGACTTTGACGATAGCAGTACCGATTGAGCCTCTGTTAGTGCGAGCGAATCCAGCAATGACATCAGCTACCTGTCTTCCCTGACGGTTAGCAGGAGAGGCCAATGAAATCAAGGTATCCTGTCCTGTTATTTCTTGTTTAACTACAATGGCATCACCAACGGCGTAGATATTATCTTTATTGGTCTGATAGTTTTGGTCTACGAGTATTCCACCTCGAAGTCCTAGCTTGATTCCAGCATTTTTAGCCAGTTGACTATCGGGAGCAACACCAACTGATAAAATAGTTACATCAGATGATAGGGTCTGTCCATTAGAAAGTTCGACTACTTGACCCTTTTCACGAAAAGCAGTGACAGACTGCCCTGTGATTACTTTGACACCTTTACTTGTTAGCTCTGCTTCAACAAAACGTGCCATTTCCAAGTCAAAAGTAGGTAATACATGAGGAGCCTGTTCGACAAGAGTGACTTTTAAGCCTTTTAAGGCAAGATTTTCAGTCATTTCTAGACCGATAAATCCTGCACCGATAACAACTGCGTGACCAGACTTGATTTGGTCTAGCTTGGTCATTATCTTGTCTAAATCAGGTACGTTCCGAAGTGTGAAGAGATTTTCAGCTTCTTCAATTCCCTTTAAATTTGGGATGACAGGTTTGGCACCTGGTGATAGGATTAGTTTGTCGTAGCTTTCAATGATGTCACCGTTTGGAGTATTCACTGTAACAGTCTGCTTGTCAGCATTGATACTAATGACTTCATGGAAAGGGCGGACATCTAGATTAAAGCGTTTTTTCAAACTTTCTGGCGTTTGGAGTAATAAGCTATCATGCTCTGCTATTTCCCCAGAAATATGATAAGGTAAACCGCAGTTGGCAAAGGAAACGTATGGTCCTTTTTCAAACACAATGATTTCAGCATCTTCCATGAGACGACGCAGACGAGTAGCAGCAGACATACCGCCAGCAACCCCACCGACAATAACAATTTTCATTTAAACCTCCTAAATAATATCTCCAGTCCAGGCATTCATACCGCCTTGAACATTGACCGCTTGATAGCCTTGAGATGTTAAGTAATCTGTCGCCCGTTGGCTACGCATACCTGATTGACAGATGATCAGATAGTGTTTGTTTTTATCACCTTTAAATTGGTCGATTTGACTTAATGGCTGGTTGATAGCTTCTGGAATGTGACCACTGGCAAATTCATCAACTTCACGGACGTCCAACAATTTGGTGTTTTTATCTTCCAATACTTTTGGCAAATCTTGTAAAGATAAACTTTCTTTTTGCTTTAAAATTGTAGATAATATCTGTTTCAACATAAATACCTCTTTCATACCCCTAGGGGTATTTTAAATATAGCAGATGATAACGCTGATTGTCAAGTTTTAGAATTGACATTTTATGAAACAAGCAGTACCATATAGGGTATGAATACAGAGAAGAAAAAGATGATAAATCGTTTGAAACGTGCAGAAGGTCAGCTCCGTGGCATTCAAAAAATGATTGAAGAAGAGCAAGAGTGTATCGATATTGTGATGCAGCTGAGTGCAGTTCGTTCCAGTATCAACAGTATGATGGGAATGGTCATTGCTCAAAAAGTTCAAGATTGCATTGAACACCCTTCCGATAATCCCGAGGAACAAGAGGCACGGCTAGCAGAAGCTATTAATTTGATTATAAAAAAATAGGAGTAGGGCTATGTTAACAGAAAGAGAAAAGATGATAGCTGGGCAATTTTATATAGCTGCCGATCCAGAACTTAGACAAATGAGAACGCTGGCTCGCCAAAAGATGCGGGACTTCAATAATGAATTAGATGGCTCTATACGTTCTCAAATCTTGAAAAACTGGTTTGGAGCTACAGGAGAGCAGATTTACATGGAGCCAAATTTCTACTGTGATTACGGAAGTAACATTCATGTCGGAGAGGATTTTTATGCTAATTTCAACTGTACTATGCTCGATGTCTGTCCGATACGAATCGGGAAAAATGCTATGCTTGGTCCCAATGTGCAATTGTTGACTCCATTACATCCTTTAGATCCCGATGAAAGAAATTCAGGAAAAGAATATGGCGCACCTATTACCATTGGTGATAATTTCTGGGCTGGTGGTGGTGTGACAATCTTACCAGGCGTGACCTTGGGGGACAATGTCGTTGTTGGTGCTGGTGCTGTTGTAACCAAGTCTTTTGGTGATAATGTCGTTTTAGCAGGAAATCCTGCGCGTGTGATTAAAGAAATACCTCAAAAATAATTCTCCCATTTGGGAGAATTTTTTCTTTCCATTACGAACAATAAGAATGAGGTGAAGTAAATGAATAATTTTGAATTGTTTAAATGGAAAAAAGCTGGTTTGACCAATCTTAATATTAATAAAGTTTTGGCCTATCAAGAAAAACATGGTAAAAAATTGACCTTACGTAATGTCGCTGTAGTGTCTGAATGTAAAAATCCAGTGCTATTTATGGAAAATTATAAGAATCTAGATACAAAAGCCTGTCGCGAGGAATTTAATAAGTATCCATCATTTTCAATTTTAGATGATATCTATCCTTTGGCGCTCAAACAGATTTACAATCCACCTGTACTTTTGTTTTATCAAGGGGATTTAGAATTACTAGAAAAATCAAAGCTGGCAGTTGTTGGTACACGAAATGCCAGTAAAAATGGTATCCAATCTGTTCAGAAAATTATCAAGGAATTGAGCAATCGTTTTGTCATTGTCAGTGGTTTGGCAAGAGGAATTGATACGGCTGCCCACATCGCCAGTTTGAAAAATGGAGGCCAAACCATTGCTGTAATTGGGACAGGTTTGGATAAGGTCTATCCCAAAGAAAACAAGGACTTGCAGACCTACATTGGCAAACACCATCTGGTGCTGACAGAGTATGAAGCTGGTGCTCAGCCACTCAAATACCATTTCCCAGAACGTAACCGCATCATTGCTGGGTTGGTAGAAGGTCTGGTGGTCTGTGAGGCAAAAATGCGGTCTGGTAGCTTGATTACCTGCGAACGTGCCTTGGAAGAAGGAAGGGAAGTCTATGCTATTCCAGGTTCCATTATGGACGGAAAATCAGATGGTTGTCATCATCTGATTCAAGAGGGGGCAAAGTGCATTACATCAGGCTTGGACATCATTTCTGAGTATAAATTTTAAAACAAGTCTTCCTATAGGAAAATAAATATCTTGACACTGACTGAAAAATAGTATATTCTTTGTGAGGTTAAAAATATTTGTAAGGTATAAGAATGGCTACAAAAACAGTTAGTAAGAAAAAAACAACAACCAAGAAAAATCTCGTTATTGTAGAGTCGCCTGCTAAGGCAAAAACAATCGAAAAATATCTTGGTAAAAATTATAAGGTCGTTGCTTCAGTCGGGCATATTCGAGATTTGAAGAAATCTAGTATGTCTATTGACTTTGATAACAACTATGCACCTGAGTACATCAACATCCGTGGAAAAGGGCCACTCATCAATTCTTTGAAAAAAGAAGCAAAAAATGCTAAGCAAGTCTTTCTCGCGAGTGACCCGGACCGTGAAGGAGAAGCAATTTCTTGGCATTTGGCTCACATTTTGGGATTGGACGCAAACGATAAAAACCGTGTTGTCTTTAATGAAATTACAAAAGATGCAGTAAAAAATGCCTTTCAGGAGCCACGTGCTATTAACCTAGACTTGGTAGATGCCCAACAAGCTCGACGTGTCTTAGACCGTATTGTAGGGTACTCCATATCACCTATTTTATGGAAGAAAGTCAAAAAAGGTCTGTCAGCAGGACGTGTTCAATCGGTTGCTCTCAAATTAATAATCGACCGTGAAAATGAAATCAGCAATTTCAAACCAGAAGAATATTGGACAATTGATGCAACCTTCAAAAAGGGGAGCAAGAAATTCCAGGCTTCATTCTACGGTATAGATGGAAAGAAAACTAAAATTGAAAACAATGAGCAGGTTAAAGAAATTCTTGCCCGACTCGATGGAGATGATTTCTTAGTAGAACAGGTTGAGCGTAAGGAACGCAAACGAAATGCACCTCTGCCTTACACAACTTCTACTATGCAGATGGATGCGGCTAATAAAATCAATTTCCGTACTCGTAAAACCATGATGGTTGCCCAACAACTTTATGAGGGTGTCAGTCTTGGCACAGGTGGTACCCAAGGTTTGATTACCTATATGCGTACGGATTCAACACGTATTAGCCCTGTTGCACAAGCACAAGCTGCTGACTTTATCACGGAGCGTTTTGGTGCTGCCTATTCAAAGCATGGTAATAAAGTAAAAAATGCCAGTGGTGCACAAGATGCCCACGAAGCCATTCGTCCATCAAATGTTAACTTAACACCTGAATCAATTGCAAAATATCTGGACAAGGACCAATTACGACTATATACACTGATTTGGAATCGTTTTGTCGCAAGTCAGATGGCTGCAGCAGTTTTTGATACCATGAGTGTTCGTTTGGGTCAAAATGGTATTGTTTTTGCTGCTAATGGTAGCCAAGTAAAATTCGATGGTTATATGGCGGTCTATAACGACGCTGATAAAAATAAGATGTTGCCAGATATGGAAAAAGGTGACACGGTGGTACGCGCGTCAACAAATCCAGAACAACACTTTACTCAGCCGCCAGCTCGCTACTCTGAAGCAACCTTAATTAAAACATTAGAGGAGAATGGTGTAGGTCGCCCGTCAACCTATGCACCAACGATTGAAACCATTCAAAAACGTTACTATGTTAAGCTTGCGGCTAAGCGATTTGAACCAACTGAACTCGGAGAAATCGTTAATAAGCTGATTGTTGAATTCTTCCCAGATATTGTCAATGTCAAATTTACAGCCGATATGGAACAAAAATTGGATGATGTAGAAATCGGGAAAGAGCAGTGGCAGAAGGTCATTGACGGTTTCTATCAGCCATTCAAGGTAGAATTATCTAAGGCAGAAGAACAGATGGAAAAAATCCAAATTAAGGATGAACCAGCTGGCTTTGACTGTGATGTTTGTGGACATGAAATGGTTATTAAATTAGGACGTTTTGGGAAATTCTATGCATGTAGCAATTTCCCAGACTGTCGCAATACCAAGCAAATCACCAAAGAAATCGGTGTGACTTGTCCGGTTTGCCAAAAAGGTCAGGTGATTGAACGCAAGAGCAAACGCAATCGTCTTTTCTATGGTTGCGATCGCTACCCAGAGTGTGAATTTACTTCTTGGGACAAGCCAGTCGGGCGTTCTTGTCCGAAATGCGACCACTATCTCGTTGAGAAAAAAGTTCGTGGTGGTGGTAAACAAGTTGTCTGTCCAAATGGTGACTACGAAGAAGACAAGATTAAATAAGATTAAACTGCTATTCTCAAGGGAATGGCAGTTGTTTTTTATAGTCATGTTAGTTTATCTTAGCTTACTTCGACAAGCGAGAAGCTGGGTAAAAAGTCCATCATCACTTCTCAAGGTTAGTGTCAACATCTCAGCGCAGTGGTTGATTGGGTTTAACAGGCCGGTGGAGTAAAACTGTTCAGTGAACTGTTTCAGCCTGAGCTTAGAAATGAAAAAATCGAGATAAAAAGGTTGGAGATAGGATTTGCGAAGCAAATCACAGCAGTTCGTGTTTCACATTCCAAGTCTGACCTCTACAACTAAAGTGAACTAAACGGCAATACCAGTTTGAAAAAATGTTTAAAAAATTTAAAAAAATAGGATAAAAGTCTTGCATTATTGAAAATACTGTGTTATGATAATTGAGGTTTGAAAAAACTGACCTAAGACAGTAGGGGAGCTGGACTCATAAACATCCTACCGAGGCACAAAACGATTATTGAGATAAACGTATTTGTACTTTCGTGTCTAGGTTTAGGTGCGATTTTTTTGTGCCTAGCCCAAAATAAAAACGGAGGTAAAAAAATGAGTGAAGCTATTATCGCTAAAAAAGCGGAATTAGTAAATGCCGTTGCTGAGCAAATGAAAGCTGCAACATCTATCGTTGTTGTAGACGCTCGTGGTTTGACAGTAGAACAAGATACAGTTCTTCGTCGTAACTTGCGTGGTGCAGAAGTTGAGTACAAAGTTATCAAAAACTCAATCTTGCGTCGTGCTGCTGAGCAAGCTGGTCTTGAAGGTCTTGCAGAATTGTTTGTAGGTCCATCTGCAGTTGCATTCTCAAATGATGCAGTTGCTCCAGCTAAAACAATTTACGATTTCGCGAAAACTGCTGATGCTCTTGAAATCAAAGGTGGAGCTGTAGAAGGTAAAGTTTCTTCTAAAGAAGAAATCGAAGCACTTGCTACATTGCCAAACCGCGAAGGCATGCTTTCTATGTTGCTTTCTGTACTTCAAGCGCCAGTTCGCAACGTTGCATACGCTGTCAAAGCTGTTGCAGAAAAAGAAGACGCAGCTTAATGCGTCAGAGCGTAGCTGCTTAGTGCTACAAACTATTTAAAAACCTAAATTGGAGGAAAATCACAATGGCATTGAACATTGAAAACATTATTGCTGAAATTAAAGAAGCTACTATCCTTGAGCTTAACGACCTTGTTAAAGCTATCGAAGAAGAATTTGGTGTAACTGCGGCTGCTCCTGTAGCTGTTGCTGCAGCTGGTGGTGCTGCTGAAGAAGCTAAAGATTCATTCGACGTTGAATTGACATCTGCTGGCGACAAAAAAGTTGGCGTTATCAAAGTTGTACGTGAAATCACTGGTCTTGGTCTTAAAGAAGCTAAAGAGCTTGTTGACGGTGCACCAGCTATGGTTAAAGAAGGCGTTGCAACTGCAGAAGCTGAAGAAATCAAAGCTAAATTGGAAGAAGCAGGCGCTTCAGTTACTCTTAAATAATAGAGTTTCTAATCAAAATAAAAACCTATCACTTAATGTGGTAGGTTTTTTCGTTCTATTGTTGCAAACGTTTTCGTTGTGGGGTATAATATAAAAAATGCTGTCTAAAGATTAGGAGAAAGACATGAAAAGTTACAAAAACTATATCTTCGATTTTTATGGTACATTGGTTGATATTCGTACAGATGAGAATAAACTAGAGGTCTGGAATCAGCTAACACAGATTTACAATGCTTTTGGTTGTTCCTATCGACCACGCCAGTTGAAAAATGCCTATCATCGTTTTGTAGAAGAGGCAGAGAGATCTCTCACGGAAACAGTGAGTTATCAGTATGTCGAAATTGATTTAGAAACAATCTTCATTCGTCTATTAACGGATGCACCAAATGAAAACCAAAGTACCAATAAACCGACTGATTTAGAGACTTTTGGACAAGTAGTAGCCACGATTTTCCGCGTGCTTTCACGTGAAAAGTTAGAGGCTTATGAAAATACCCTAACTAGTCTACAGACATTAAAGGATAGAGAAGCGCGATTATTTATTCTCTCTAATGCTCAACGAATTTTTACTCAGGCAGAAATTGAACAGACAGGTTGTGCTGATTTGATGGAAAAAATTTATATCTCTTCTGACTTTAAGATGAAGAAGCCTGAACCAGCGTTTCTTCAACTGGTTTTAGAGGAAAATAATCTTGATGTTGAGGAAACGGTTATGGTTGGTAATGATTTGACATCCGATATAGCTATTGCTCATGAATTGGGAATGGATTCCATTTTGCTGAATACTTTCCCGTACAGTCAGGAAGAAATCGACTCTTATAGGAGACTTGGTTGGAACTTTGAGGTTGTTGGAGATATAGCGGAGCTATTGTAAATAAGCGATAGAACAGTAAAGAATATACATAAAATATATTATGTAAAAAGATGAACCTACTTTCATTTCAATGAAGGTAGTTTTGTCTTTTCTAGCCATTTTCTGGTATACTAGATAGGTATAATTTATTGTGAAATAGAATCTCTTAAAACGTTTATATTATAACATTCTTGCTTGTGAAAATTCCTTTTCTACAAAAATACTACCCCATTAACTACCCCAATTTCAGCAATGTCATCTTTCGTTCGAAGATTGAAGCTGTTTCTTTTAAACTTTCTTTTGATAAATGAGCATAAATATCCATAGTCATTTGTAAGCTTGCGTGACCCAATCGGAGTTGGAGTTGTTTGTACGGAACACCTGCATTTAGCAATAAACTGGCATGCGTATGTCTGAAAGCATGGTATCCAGCTCTCTCTACGTTAATTTCTTTTAGTATGTGATATAGTCGAAGTCTTAGAACTCCTACGCTTGGATATAATTTACTTATTGTGGAAAAGACGGTTTTTTCACGTCTGCCGAACTTCATAGCTTCTTTCTGTTGCTCTTTTTTGAATTTAGCGAGCATAGCAACTGTTGAGTGATCAACGTCAATTGTTCGAATGCTAGACTTGGTTTTTGGAGAATTTACTTCGCCCTTGCTATTTAAAGTTTTAGTAACAGATATTGTCTGTGCTTTGAAGTCGATGTCTGTCCACTCTAAGGCGCAAGCTTCGCTAATACGTAGTCCTGTAGCTAGTAGAAGCTTAATTAGGGTGTTAATAAATTTTTCGCTGTAATTGCTGTTATGCTCCTCTATGTAGCCTAGAATTTTCTTTAATTCATCATCGGTAAAATAGAATTTTTTGTTACTATCTAATTTTGGGATAGGTGGAACTTCGACGGCAGAAGCTGGATTCTCTTGGATGAGGTTTAGTTTCACTGCGTACTTTAATATCTTTTTGACGTATAAAAAGATACGGGCGTAATTTTGATAGACACCGTTTTGTCTGCTGTTGCTGAATTGTTTTCTGTGAGATTTTATTGCCCACTGATTGACGGTCGTTTGTAACATGAGTGTAGTGATTTTGTCTATCCGTAAGTGTCCAAAGGTTGGTAAAATGTAATTCTTTTTGATATTATTAAATACACGGATGGTATTTTCTTTTTTACCTAGCCTGTAGGTGTCAAACCATAAATCCAGCAATTCATGGAAGTAGGTTATTTTCACTTCTTGATAGACCGTTCCGCCTTTTTGTTCAAACTCATTTTGTTTTTGTCTGGCTTTGAGTTGCACCTCTTTCTTTGTTCGGGCAGTGATAGTAGTGCGGACTTTCTTTCCTGTGACACTATCTACACCAAGGTACAGGCTAGCTTGATAGACAGTCTGTCCGTTTTTCTTAGTTTTTTGTTTGATGTTCATTTTATCCTCCTTTTGTGCATTCGGCAGGCAAGATGAATTTACAAAAGTATGTATTTGTGATAAAATGAGTACAGTAAAAGAGGCTTTTTAATGCCGTTTACTGTTCATCTGTTTTCTCCTCACGCTCGAGTCGCCAAACTTGTGAGCGTGGGGAGTTTTTTATTTTCCGAACCAAATAGGAAATGCAATACCAGCTAAAGTGACAATGATTCCGATTGCCCAGTACATGAATTCTTTTTTATTTTTAGCTTGTTCTTCTAACTGTCTTTTTTCTTGGGCTAAAAGCATATTTTCTATGCGGCGTTCGAAATTATCGAATTTTAAATCAACTTGCCTAAAGCCGTCATTCATTTTTTGGTTTATTTGCTCGAATTTTAAGTCGACCTGTTTAAAACTGTCGTCCATTTTTTGTTGGATATTTTCAAATTTTAAATCAACCTTTTCAAACCCATGCTGAATATCAGTGCTGATTTTATCGAATTTCAAATCAATTTCAGATTTTGTGTATGTTTCTTGTGGCATAATAGAATCCTCCTGTTGTTTTCTTGATTCTATTATATCACTTTGTTTACGCATTGGTACAGAGCGTAAGTTTGGACGGGCTGCAGTGATACCTTCTTTCATCCTGAAACCTCCCCGAAATAGTAGTAGTTCGAAAAACTGGATAGCTCAACGTCGTTTTCGTCGGATAGGGTAAATGTTATCTTGTATGCATTTTCTTGTTGAACATCAAATTGTATCCCCGTCATAATGAATGATTGACCTATATTCTCGTGTACTAAAATCATATCTTTTTCGGAAACCGAGAAGGACTGACTATCGCTTTGGACTATTTTTATTGGAGTGGTATCAGCCATAATATCAACTTTTAAACGATAAAGTTTATCAGGAACTATATTTAAAAAAGTAACAGAAACTCGTAATTCAAAATTAATAGGGAATTTTGATGTACTGTAAAATTGAGAAAACTCTGTCTTTTCGCTATCGTCGTGCACAATTTTAACTTGTGCTATCTTTTCTATAAATTCATTCATTTTTTATCTAACCGAATTATAAATCCTTCAGAACTACAGTCTAAGAGCTATAGTTCATTTATTTTGCCCAAAATTAAGTCTAACTTACGTCCGTTTTCAGCTTCCGCCTCTACTAGAGTAGTGAGCAAGATGTTTGTTTCCTCTGCAAGTGTTATCTGCTTGTCTAGTTTATTAAGTAATGAGCGCTGTAGTTTTAAGTCGGCAACACTTATGTTTTTCATGCTGTCGTTGTGTTTGTCTTGCTCTTTTGAAGTGCCGCTGTTGAAAGTTATGTTTCCGTTATTTGTTCCTGTCACGCCGTTATTATCTCCTAAAATTATGGGTTTACTAAAATCGAATCTCAACTTGTCTTCATCTAGTGACTCTGGTTTGATGTTTAAAGCTCGGCAAATTGTGATAACATTTGATACATTTGTTGCCATTACACCACGCTCAAGCATAGAGCGCAAGGTCGTATAAGGTATATCGTTGTCAATCGCAAAAGCTCGAACACTTCCTGATTTTCGCTCCATCAATTCTTTGAGAACTTCTTCTAAATTTTCCATTTTAACCTCTTTTGTTTTAATATACCTTATTATAATGTACGACTTTTCGAATGTCAATCAAAAAAAAGTAAAAAAAACTTAATTCGCTACTTGACAATATACGATATTGCGTATATAATTAAAACAAGATAGAGAAACGATAAAGTTAAACAAATTAGGAAGTTGAAGCGTTTTTTTATCTCGGTATACTCAATTTCGTACAAAGGAGGGTAGTATGTTAAACATTGAAAATGTTCGAAAAAAAGAAAATATCACTTTAGTTGACATGGGCGATTTAATCGAAAAGAATTATCGAACCGTTCGCGAAAAGATAGACAACGATTCGTTCACGACCTCAGAAGCATTCTTGATTTATAATGCATTTTTCAAGGCCAGAGGTTACGATTTCGCTTACTTGTTTTCGAAAACGCTAGAGCAAAGCTAGAAAGGACACGCATGGAAGACACGCAAAATAAATTTCTAGACCTCATGCAGACGGTTTTAGATGAAATAAAAAGCCCTGCAGATGACCACAACGCTCACTCGTTAAATAGTTGTCTCAGTCGTCTAACAGAGGCTTATCAAGTCTATATCGAGGTTATTCATCGTAGTTCACACAAGAACTTACGATAATACTCTTTGTACTTATTGATTTGGGTAAAGTTGATGCGTGGATGCGCTTCTTTTGTGAAGTCCGCGGTCATCATAGCGATAGCCAAATCGTGAGCTATTTGCTCTTTGGACAGCATAATATCACCTCCTTTCTGTTTACATTATAGCAGATTGGAGCGCTAACTCAGAAAGGAACAATGACATGACAATTACAAAAGATGGATTAAAAAATTCAGTACCAGTTCAAAAATTGGTAACAGCAAAAATCTCATTAAGCAATGGTAAAACTATCGAGGTGACAAACCCTGTTGGTGAAATCGTTGAGTTATTCCAATATGTTGAAAATCCAAAGAACAGATTTTTAAATATCGGTGGTGTGATGGTGAACATCAGCCAAATTGTGCATATGCAATGGATTGAGAAAAGTCCGATTGTTGGAAGTTTGTAGCGGATAAACACACCAGCTCTGCTATTTACGGAAAGGAAAATGACATGGCTAAAAAAGGACGACCAGCAGGGGTCAAAAACGATCGCGGACTTTACACGGTCGCGATACCAAAGGAAATCTATGATCAAATCGATGATTTGGCTATCGGTAGTGGTAGGTCACGGACAGCTATTGCAACCTTTGTTTTTACAAAGGGACTGGAACATATCCAAATCGTCGAGGAAACAATCACACGCAAGCGGATTGTAGGGATTGAGTAGGTAGATACCAACGGTTGGGTTGCCGAATTGCGACATCTGAGAGAGAAGCTGGATGAACGCAAAAAAACCACTGCGGGAACAGTGGCATACTAAAATAATCACTTAAATTATAACATAAAGTAAATTCGGCAGGCAAGATGAATTTACAAAAGGAGTCAACATGGAGGAACAAGGATTTTTTTCGAAATGGTTCGAGCTAAACCTCATTGATAGACTTGTATCGGCTTTTGAAAGATATTTGGCTAGACGGCTTGAAAAGGAATTTGAACATCATACTTGTGGGTTGGTAACTCGTCAGAAATTGATGAGGGACTTAGACCTAAAGGACGAAACGTTGAAAAAATGGGAAGATGCCGGACTAAAACGATGGCAACCACCATTCGAAAAAACTAGCAAAATTTATTACAAAGAAACGGACATTGAACGTTTTTTGACAGTATGGAGGACTTAATATGACAACACTACTAACCATTGGTTTCGTGGCTATGAGCGCAGTAGCATTTACGGCTATTGTCCACGGACGCAAACTAGCTAAGCAACTAAACTCAGAACAATTTCAGCAAGAACTCGTCAACGAAGTGTTGAAAGAGCGACGCAGAAAGGCAGGATTTGCATGATTGGAAGATGGAATCAGATTGACGATATACGCAATTTTATGCGCATGAGAGGCGCTGTTATGTCACCTCAGTATGAAGCTGAGTTGTGGGCTATGAAGCTGTATGATCTAGCTGTCGAGAAAAAGATTCAGCGGGCTATGGCTGGTGTTTAGGAGGTCAAAATGACTAAAGAATCAAAACTATCTCTGTTGTTGAAATCATTCGAGAATTATCGAAAAACTAGAGATGTAGAGCATTTGAACGACGTAGAAAGGATTTTGGAATATGACGAACATGACAGAAGTTGATAAAACGTTTCAACAGGCGACGTCTGGAATTTAGGAGGTTTAGATAGTGCAATATATCTTTCAGAAATACACATGAGAATTATACGTCTATAAATAACGCTTGTTTGCAAGATAAAAAGTTAGAACCGGCTACAATTGGCATATTAGCGGTAATTTTATCGAACAAACCTGATTGGGTTGTATATCCTGAGGAAATAGCAAAAAGGATGGGAGTTAGCAGACAGTTTGTTAATAAGCATTTCAAAATACTAGAAGAAGCCGGCTACCTATTCGTGATTAAAAAAGGCGGAGGTCGAGCTAAAGGTGTGACTCCTTTTCGATTTTTTAACGACCAACCTTTTACGGATAGGTTCAAGGAGTACATTCAGCAAAAGCTAGATGAAGAGTTATCCACAGGTAGTAACGGTCAATAATTTACAACTGTTAAGTTTTACACTTTTGTAAAATACAACAGTTGAAAATTACAACTTTGTAAAATACAACAGTTGTATCTATGCCACTAATAAATACTAACTATATAACAAGTACTAACCTTAATAATAATCTAGGGGCTATCGCCCACTAATGAACAATAAGAGGCTAAAGCCTCTAACTAACTTAAAAACAAACTAATCGTTATATATAAATAATATATATAGGGATTTACAGAAGTTATCCACAGGAGGAAATCAAAATGACAAAAAAATATGAACTTGTCCTAGACGATACAATTAGCCTTTGGGGCTGGAAATTATTTCGTATTCGTGCCTTGATTAGCTTTGGCAGTGTTGAGGTAGGGGATTTAGGCGGATATATCCAAAAAGAGGAAAATTTAAGCCATGATGACAATGCCTGGGTATCGGGCGATGCCAAAGTATGGGGCAACGCCAAAGTATGGGGCAACGCCAAAGTATCGGGCAACGCCGAAGTATCGGGCAACGCCAAAGTATGGGGCAACGCCGAAGTATCGGGCAACGCCAAAGTATGGGGCAACGCCGAAGTATCGGGCAACGCCAAAGTATGGGAGCTAGGCGATATTATTGTTTTTAAAAATCATTGGTCAAGCGGTCGTCACTTTACTTATACAAAATCCAACAAAATGTGGAAAGTTGGCTGTTTCTACGGCACAGGTCAAGAATTGATTGAAAAAGCATATCGTGATAGCGAGAAGTCTGGTAATCACTATAAGGCCTATGTTGACTTTGTAGAAAGTTTAGAAAAGTTAAACGATCAATGAGCAAGTTTAAATACACAATCCGCTGTAAGGAGTGCCAGTCATACAGTACCGTGACAGACGAAGACGGCTGTGAACTAAACTGTCCGAAGTGCATGTCCGAGCATCTGATTGTCATCTACGAAGATGTATTACCAGAGCCAGAGGACGAAGACAGAGCATATGACGAATGGAAAGACAACGTGGCAATGGGCTACGAATATTAGAAAAAAGGAGAAAAAACATGAAACAAACAAACACATTTATCGTATTACGAGACAAAAAAGGTGATTATTTATCTAGTTACAAAAACAACAAACACGTTCTGGCATATTCGGCAGGTTGGTCTAGCGATATTGAAGATGCTTTGAAAATTCCAGAAGAATATTATTACGGCAAGGACAATAAGCAATATTTGGCAATGGCAAAGATGTTCGAAGCCGAGCCAATCAAGGTGCAGGCAGAATATACCTTGACCACCTTGGACGGACAAGAGCCATCTGAACCAGTCGAAGAATCCAATAACGAGCTTGAAGGGCATATTAAACAACTACTTTCTATCTTGGCCAAGGACTAGCCAGTTGTGAATTGGCACAATGAAAACAGACGAAAAGGAGAAGGAAATGCCGAAATTAATTGACTTGACAGGGCGACAATTTGGCAGATTAAAAGTGATCGAACGCGCTGATACCGTTCACAGAGAAGTTTATTGGCGATGTCAATGTATATGTGGAAACAAAAAAACGGTGCGCGGAAGCTTGTTAAATACAAAAAACAGCAAAAGACGTGTTAGAAGTTGCGGCTGTCTATTGAAAGAAACTTCACTTAACAGACAACCTATAATTACGAAAAAAGCTTTCGAAAAGAACAGACCTCGTTTTAACTTTGAAAAAGGAACAGATATCAAGTTGATTGCTTCGCAAAAAATGAACAAAAGGAACAAAAGTGGAGTAAAGGGAGTGTGCTTCGATCGAACAAGAGGCGTGTGGGTCGCAAGTTTAAAATTAAAAGGAGTGACTGTTTTGAATAAAAGGTTTAAGAAGAAAGACGAGGCAATCAAAGCTAGAAAAAAAGCAGAAGAAAAGTATTTTGAACCGATTGTTGAAAAAGCAAGAACTGTTGGAATTATTTAAAGGAGAACATGATGACAAACGAAACAAGAATGTTAGCAACAATGATTTTAGAAATTGTTGAGACAGCTAAAAAATGGATTTCTCGACCAGAAATTAACACCGTTAAACTGGTTGATGAATATATCGAATTAAATAAAGTATATAAGATTGAAACCGATGAGGATGGCGACACAACAAAGGTTTTTGCTGGAATTAAAGATGAGCAATTAGACCGTGTTTTGAAACATCTGAGAACATCGTTAGACCGAGACAAAAAAGATGTTGACCGCTATACGTCGGAAATTTCAAGCAAGGGTGAATATCAATTAAATTTAATCAAAAACATAGTTAAACATTACGCTGACATCGAAACGGAGGAATAATATGACAACAAATCAATTAGCAAAATTCGATAGCATGACGCCGCAGCAGGCTTTTAATTCTACGGCGGTTTTAGAAAAATTCAGGTCAGTTTTAAACGGACGAGAAACTCAATTTGTGACGAGCCTGCTTTCGATTATCAATAGCAATAGCTACCTAGCGAAAGCTACAAACACAAGCATTATGAACGCAGCTATGAAAGCTGCAACTCTTAATTTACCGATTGAACCAAGTTTGGGTATGGCCTATGTTGTCCCATATAATCGTAACGAGAAACAAGGGAATACATGGGTTAAGGTTAACGAAGCTCAATTTCAGATGGGTTATCGTGGATTTATCCAATTAGCTCAGCGAAGTGGACAAATTCGGAATATAAATTGTGACATTGTCTACAAAGAAGAATTTTTACGCTATGACAAGGTCTATGGAACATTACACCTTACCGATGAGCAAGTTGATAGCGGAGAAGTTGTTGGTTACTTTGCTAGTTTAGAGTTGATCAACGGCTTTAGAAAAATGATTTTTTGGAAAAAAGAGAAAGTTGTTGCCCATGCTCAAAAATACTCCAAGACCTACGACAAGAGCACAGGAGATTTTAAGCCTGGAACACCTTGGAGTACCGAATTTGATGCAATGGCTCAAAAAACGTTAATCAAGGAACTTTTGAGTAAGTACGCCCCTCTTTCTGTCGAGTTACAAGAAGCTATTATGGCTGACAACGAAGATTCGAATGTTAACGAGGTAAAGAGAGCGAAAGACGTTACTCCTAAAAACGCCGAATTAGTCAATACAGATCAACAATTGCTTGATGACTTAATGTCTGTAGATACTGAAACAGGAGAAATTCTGGAAGAGGCAGGAGTGGATATTTCCAAAATGGAAACAACCGAGCTAAAAGACAATGGGGAGTTGGATTTGAAGTATGAAGACCCTAACGCAAAGTAATTACTACGAAGATAAAGACTACATGTCGGTATCTCGCTTTAAGAAGTATCTTGAGTGTGAGGCAAAAGCCTTGGCGCTGGACACTGGAAAATGGATAGATGACCGTGACCAGAAACCATTGATTTTCGGAAACTACGTCCACAGCTATTTTGAGAGTTCAGAAGCTCATCAGAAATTCCTAGAAGAGCATAAGTCAGATTTGTTTTCCAGTCGCAAGCCCTATGACTTACTGGCTGATTACAAGTTGGTAGACAAGGTTATCGCTACTCTGGAAACCGACGAACTCTTTAACAACCTCTATCATGGTCGAAAGAATGACCGAGTAGAGAAAGAGATGATTGTGACAGGAACCATTGCAGGCGTGCCATTTAAAGGCAAGATTGATGCTATCAATCATACTATGGGGTACGTAGTTGATTTGAAGACCATGAAGACTATCAAAGGTAAAGAGTGGTGTCAGGAATTAATTCGAAAAGTACCAGGAGCACTTGCGAACATCGTCGATTACCATTACCATGTCCAAGCGGCAGTTTATCAAGAACTATTGAGGCAAGTGACAGGACGTCCATATAAGCCTCTAATCGTGGCTGTGAGCAAGGAAAATGAACCAGACAAGGAAATATTCAGCCTTGACGAAGAAACGCTCTTAGAGGGCTTAGAATTCGTTTCTGAGCGTGCTAGTCATGTATGGGATGTAGCAACTGGGAAAGTTGGGCCGATTAAGTGTGGTAATTGTAATTATTGCCGAAGCAAGAAAAAGCTGAATCGCATTGTGTCGATTCGTGAATTGTTGGAGATGTGATAGCGGGAGAAAAAAGATGTTTAAAACAAGTGACTTACTTAATTATCGGCAACTTTGGTGGCTTGACAAATTCCTTATAGGACATAAGGGTTTTATCGCCGGAGGATGTTTCAAAAATATTTTTAATAACGAGCGTGTTAAAGACTTAGATATCTTCTTTGAAAGCGAAAAAGATTTTTTGGAGGCAAAAAGTTACTATAAGAAACAATTGAAAGAAAATCCTACTGATTGGAGATTTTCTTATGAGAATAAAAATTGTTGGTCAATCTATTCAGTCAAAGAAAAAGTCCGTCTTGAACTTATTAGAAATACATATGGAACACCCAAAAATGTTATTTCAAATTTTGATTTTACAATTACAAAATTTGCTTACTACAAGAACTATGAAAATGTAGATGAAGATGATTATATGGCTGTTTTTGAATTGTTATTTCATGAAGATTTTTTTGAGCATCTACACACAAAAAGATTAGTTGTAGATGATAGATTACCTTATCCGGTTAGCACTTTTAACAGACTAATGAGATATGCAAAGTATGGCTATCAACCATGTAGAGAAACAAAAATAAAAATAGTTACAAGTTTAGCAGAGTTGAACCCAGATAATCAAGAGGATTTTGAGGAACAGTTAGGGAAAAGTCTATATGAGGGGATGGATTAAAAATGATTGAATTTATCAAAGAAGCAGGAATGGCGTTACTATGGCTCATGCTAGGTTATCTAGTCGGAGAGCGTAGCAGCCGAAAGGACAAGTCGGATGACTGATTTTGATGAAAAATTGAAGCAGTTGAAGGAAGAGTCTATAGCTGAATTTTCTCTGGTAGCTGGAACGATTGACGAAGCTGGGGCACTGCTCGAATTGGTCAAAAGTAACGGCATCAAATGGTTCAGCGGAGAACCAATTGATCATATGTCTGAATATATTTATAAAAAAATGCAAACATACCCAGAAAAAAGATTTGTCCTTAATTTCCGAAATGGTTTCGACCTGAAGAAACAATTGACAATCTTTTGTACATGGGAGCACAGATAACGTGCCGTGAACCACGATAAAAGCGAACTAGAAAGCGCGTCAATTGGAAACAATCAGTTGACAGTTGGACGATAGCGACTGCCCGTATTTAGCCAAACTCACACAATGGCAGTCGCTGGATTTTAAAGGAATTACAAAAATGAAAAAAACAGCAATTTTAAAAACGCCTTTCACACTTGTGACAAGTGAATCAAAACAAAGTATGGAAATTATTGGTGGTGGGCTATGGAACATCAAAGCAGAGTTTGTAGAGCGAGATAATCAAATATCGCTAGATGAAAACGGAGATATGTTCGAACCAGAATATAGACTAGTTTTAGAAGCTGAGTATCCAGATAAGCTTATTCTCGATGGTGCTTATATAGCAAAAGAGATTGGCAAAGATATTAAGGAAATCCAAACATTATTTGAGTTCATCGAAGAAAACAAAAAGAATTTGTTTGATGAACTTGGATTCCACGGAGTCATTGTATGAGGTTGATTATACCAATTGAACCCAAACCACAGAGCAGACCAAGGGCTAGTGTGCGAGGCAGACATGCAACGGTTTACGAAGACAGAAAGATGGTCGCTTGGAGGAAGAAGTGCACCGAACTTGTTAGACAGCTGTATGACGGACCGTATTTTGACGGACCAATCAAGGTGGACATGACATTCTACATGCCTGCTCCGAAGCCTATATCAGAACCGCCTAAACCTCGGTCTAAGGCTAAGAAGGTGCAAGAGTACGAGGATTTTATCAATGAGCGGATTTACGTGGATAAAAAACCGGACTTGGACAATTTGGAGAAGGCTGTTTATGACAGTATCAGTAAAGCGGAGGTCGTTTGGACGGATGACAACATCATCGTGGAACACACGACGAGAAAGGTGTACAGTCCAAGACCAAGGATTGAAATTGAATTGGAGGAGATGCCTTGAAATATGAACTTTTTAACGACCATTTCGAGAATGCGAGACGGTACAACATCCCGCGGGCACAGTTGATTATTGCTGATATACCGTACAACCTTGGAAATAATGCCTATGCTAGTGACCCTCGTTGGTACAAGGACGGCGATAACAAAAATGGTGAAAGCAAATTGGCTGGAAAGTCATTTTTTGAAACGGATAATGATTTTAAGATTAATAATTTCTTTGATTTTTGCAGTCGGTTGTTGAAGAAAGAGCCGAAAGAAAAAGGTAAGGCGCCAGCCATGATTGTATTCCATGCATGGCAACAGCGAGATATGGTTATCGAGTGCGGCAAGAAACACGGCTTTAACAATGCCTATCCGCTATATTTTACTAAGAAATCTAGCCCGCAAGTCTTGAAAGCAAACATGAAGATTGTGGGTGCGGTGGAAGAAGCTACGGTATTGTATCGTGATAAGCTTCCGAAATTTAACAACAACGGCGCTATGATACTCAATCATGCACCGTGGGAGAAGGATAGCTCTTACCCTGTTATCCATCCGACACAGAAGCCTATTCCTGTGCTGAAACGGTTGATTGAAATCTTTACAGATGAGGGCGATGTGGTAATTGACCCTGTGGCAGGAAGTGGGTCAACACTAAGAGCGGCAATCGAGATGAACCGCTCGGCCTATGGCTTTGAAATTAAGAAAGATTTTTACAAGAAGGCAAAAGAGCAGATGTTATCTAGCTACCAGCCCAGTTTATTTTGAAAAGGTGGAGCAGATGACGATATATGATTTTTTGGAGGAAAGCAATGACTAAACAAGAAGTAATTGAATTCTTAACAGAGCAGAGAGACCTTAGGTTGGTTGGATATGATGATAGTAAACCTGCTGAATCTGATTTTGACAGATGGCAGTTAGCCCAAGCGGAGATGTTTCAAAAGGTGATTGATTGGCTAGAGGAGAAAGCATCTTGAAATCGTTATTGAGATACCCAGGTAGCAAATGGAACTTAGCAAATGCAATAGTCGGTCTACTGCCTGAACACAAGAGCTATCTCGAGCCATATTTCGGGTCTGGTGCTGTCTTATTTAATAAGCTGGTTAGTCCAATCGAAACTGTCAATGATTTGAACTTGGATGTCGTCAATCTTTTTAAAATCGTCAGAGATAGACCGCTGGAACTAGCTGAAAAATTATTTTTGATTCCGTATTCGCGAAAAATCTATGATGACGCTTTTAGCGCGGAACCTGCAGATGATTTGGACAGAGCATTGAATTTTATCATCAAATCTGTCATGTCCCATGGATTTCGAACCATCGAAAAGAGTGGTTGGAAAAATGACATAAATGGCAGAGAGAGGGCCTATGCTGTGAAGCACTGGAATGATTTGCCAGAAATTATCCAAGATATGACATTGAGGCTCAAGCAGGTCCAGATTGAAAATCGGCCAGCCTTGGAACTTATCAAGCGTTTTGACAAGGAAGATGTCTGCATGTACATTGACCCGCCATATGTCCTGTCGACGAGGACTAGAAAACAATACAGCTTTGAGATGGAAGACAGTGATCATATCGATTTGCTGGAAACTATCTTGAAATCAAAGGCTAAGATTTTGATTAGTGGATATGATTGTGGACTATACAACGACTATCTTAAAGATTGGCATCGGATTGAGTTTGACGCAACAGCAGAAAAAGGCCTGAAGCGCACAGAAGTCTTGTGGCTGAATTATGAGCCACAAAGGCAGATTGAATTGTTTTAAGGCGATTGGAGGAATAAATGTATAAAACAATTGAAAACGTAAAGATAACCAAAACTTTCTTGGGCAGAGAAGACCATGGTATTTTAACTTGTTATCTGACTGTTGAGGGAGATGGATTTGGGGTATCTATTGGAGGATACTGCCTAGATAAATACGACGAAAACAAGCGTAAGCGTGTAGCTTATCATAAGAGCTTTGAGCTGATTGACCGTATCTTGGAAGTTGTCGGTGTGTCAACTTGGGAAGAACTGCAAGGTAAGTATATACGTGTTAAGAGTAACGGTTTTGGAGGTAGAGTAACAAAAATCGGAAATCTTATTAAAGATGATTGGTTGGACTTTGATACCTTTTTTAAGGAGAAAAAAGATGAATAAGCAGGAAGCGATTGAACAATTAGAGTGGGACGTTGTGA
Organism: Streptococcus sp. 2021WUSS126; assembly: GCF_044427255.1. Classification (NCBI taxonomy): domain Bacteria; kingdom Bacillati; phylum Bacillota; class Bacilli; order Lactobacillales; family Streptococcaceae; genus Streptococcus; species Streptococcus sp. 2021WUSS126. The sequence continues at coordinate 46,747 of NZ_JAOTGI010000004.1, forward strand.
GAACAACAGATTTTGATAGAGCGGAATATGTTGTTGTATTTGAGAAGGTGAAGAGTATCATCTCCCAAATCGACCAACCGCAGAAGGTTGTTATACCGAAGTTTGTAGCGGAGTGGTATGATCAGGCGAAAAAACAAAATTTTTCGTTAAGACAAGCACTGGAACATTGGGAAATGTCGGAAGAACTTGAAAAATGGTTTCAGTATTCATTTAATCAAAACACTTTCGCTTGCGCATGGCTGTTCGGCTACGAAGTCGAGAAGGAGAAGTTGTATGTTGTGACAGACGGTAACAAGCTTTACCTAAAAAAGTTCGAGGAACTGAACGCAGTTATCATCATTGATGACGTTGTAGGTGCGACTGATTATGCCCAGCATTTTGTGGACAAAATCAAAGCACAAAAAGCCGCTGATGAGCTAGGATGGGTTGTGAAGGAAGTGGAGGATGAACGATGAAAGTGGTAGCGTGTTATGACTGCGATTGGAAGAATGAGTATGAAGAATGGGAATTTACTCCCATAACTTGTCCTTGTTGCGATGGTGATGTAGAGACAGAGGAGTGGAGTGATGGCTGGTAGAAAATCTATCTCAAAAAAAATGCGACAACAAGTCTTATCAAAATACAATAATCATTGTGCGTATTGTGGTAAGGTGCTGGATCTAAAGTCGTTGAGAGTGGACCACTTGCATCCGCATTATCGAGGCGGAGATGACCATATTGACAATTATATGCCAGCTTGCTACCAATGCAATTTCTATAAGTCAACCCATACACTAGATGATTTTCGTGAGAAGTTATTATCTCTACACGAGAGGGTTGCTCAACCATTTATTGCTAGATTAGGGATGCAGTACGGCATTGTAGTGATTAAGCAATTTGACGGTAAATTTTATTTCGAGAAAGTGGAGGTAGAGTGATGGAGCAACAGATATTAAAGTTAAAGTATGACGATAAATACTATGGTGGAACTTATATCACTATCATCGAAGAACATGATATTGAAAGTATTCGTCATAAAATAAAGCAAATTATGCCTTTAGCTTCTGGGAAATTTTTGATTGAAAGAACATATGGTAAGTAGCAAAAGGAGACAAACAATGACAAATAGAGAAGTAGCTAAAATACGTTTTAAAGATAATGAGTACGATGTGCACACGGTCAAGTTGACTAAAAATGATATCAAAAATTTAAAAAATGGTACAACACTCATGTATTTCAACAAAGAAGCAGGGCAAGTTATTGCTCTGGCTATGGAGGGATTAGATGAAAACTAGATTTGATTTGGTATGCAAAAGTTGTAATCAAACCGCGCAAGGTTTTGAAGATGTTCGGATTCTTGTCGATTTTTGGGAAGATGAAGCGATAATTGCTTGTCCGTATTGTGAGATATCCGAAGTTTTCGATGCAGAGGAGGTACTAAATGACTAACGAAAAACTAGGAGTGCTACTGGTCGATGTGCCAGAGCCGAGGTTCGCTGTGTATCATTTTGTTTACTTGTCAGAATTAGGCTTTATGATTAAACCTTCAAGTGACTCAAAAATAATACTGGATATTGCCTACAAATGCACCGCTGAAGAAGCTAAAAAATACCCACAATTTCGGTGGGTGGCGTTGGAGGAGTTGGAATGACCATTAAAGAACTAATCAAAGAATTGCAGATGTACGACGAGGACAAAGAGGTTGTTTTAACGATAGCCAACGTGCATCCAGTTTTGCACGAATTAATAGATTTGGAAACTGGGTTGGTTCGTCTTTCGTCGGATTGTCAAATCGGCTTTGAATTCAATCTTTTATCAGACAATCGTCTGGAAATTGAGGGGGTGTGGTAGATGACCACAGCAGATAAAATCAAATACATCCTGCAAAAGACAGGATGGACGAGAGACCAATTTGCGACCGAAATGGGTGTGACGAATCTGTCTGTCTACAAATGGCTAGACGGACGACCACCGCGACAGCGCATGTTGGATAAAATAGACGAGCTGTACGAGCAAACTAAAGACACAAAACCTAAAGTACTAGCGGAACGTGGCAAGATACGTATTTTGTATCCGTATTATAGCCATCAGAGAATGCCGTGGGAAAAATAAAAAAAGCCAGCACGCTTGTACTGACTGTGATGTAATTAACTCTAAAACTATTATATCACAGAAAGGTATGAGCAGATGACTTTTTTTCCAGAAGTTGACTTCGAAAAAACGAAAGCTAATGCAAAACGAAAACTGAAAGAGTACCCTCGCTGGCGTAGAGTAGCGAACGATGTAGATGGACAGAAAGTCACTGCAGTGTATACTTTCGAGCCAAGGCAGACCCATGGCAATCCTAGCAGACCAGTTGAGCGATTGGCAATCAACCGAGTAGACGCGGAAGCGGAACTTGAAGCGATTGAGTATGCTATTAATAATCTACTCAATCCTACTCATAGACGCATTCTTTATGAGAAGTATCTCTACGCTGGTAAACGGTATGACTTCGAGATATACAATGACTTGTATTTATCAGAGGCTAGTTTCTATATCGAACTCAACGATGCCTTACTATCGTTTGCGGAACAATATAGAAGCGGAAGTTTGTTGGTTCAAAATTAGAGTTTTGACCAAGAAATCAAAAGTTTTTGTATAGATTATTCGTTTTTGTCGATGTTAGAATAGTATTGTCAAGATACCACGAAGAAGCAATATTTTTAACATCAGTCTTTTTCATAGAGAATCATCTCCTTTTTTAGCGGAACGTGGTATCTGTTTGGAGAGGTGGCAGAGTCAGGTCGAATGCGCTCGGTTGCTAGCCGAGTGGTCGCCTACGTGCGGTCCGTGGGTTCGAATCCCACCCTCTCCTTTAGGGCTTAGCCTAGATAATCTGTGGTGACACAGGAAAACTAAGATTACGGCATATCAATCTTAGTGCCAGCAATGGTCAATCTAAGCAATCCAATTCTTGTGCCATTCGGTGGGTGGCAACGTATGAAGTCAAAGAGTTTCGCCAAGAGCCAATCGGTGATGGGCTACGTCAGTAGTGCTTGAGACGAATATGGAGAATGAAGAAGGTGTCAAAGTTCAAGAGTCGCGTCAAGAGCGGACACCATGTTACATGTTGATGGGTTGAATACCCGTGGAAATGTAACGAGCCGGAAGGTTGCTAGCCAGAAGGTAATAATAGGCGTTGCGCATTTTGTTTCTCAAAAGGAAACGAAACGCATGGCGATGCACGTCTATGATATGCTGACAATACATAGAGCTTATTATGTTTGGAATAAAAATATTGTTTTAAAGCGAAAGACATCGCCCGTCGCAAATGAAAGTGTACTTCGGTAGCTAGGCTACCCACTCAAATCTCGCAAGGATGAGAGTGAAGTCGAAGAGTAAAGCAGCTTAGACCTACAGCGGGGTTTTCGTTAATTGAAAAACGGCTTAGTAGTTTGTGACGTCAGGAGTGGTTGGTCTAACCAACCGTGCATGGCTATTACCGAAAGGGATTTCGGTGGATAAGCAACTAACCCATAAGGTTGCAAAAGATAGCTGATTAAACGTGTAATCTCAGCGTTTTCTTGGGAACATAACTTAACAGGTAGAGTAGAGGGTAGTGTAATCCTTACTAATTAAGGTTCGATTCCTTTTGACGCATGGTTGCGTAATATGCAGGTTCGAATCCTGCTGTTCCCGTTAGACAAGGTAGTTCAAAGCGCGGGCAGTTGGTGGACGCATCAAAAAGAAGCGCATGTGCAGAAGGCTGGGCTGATAACCCAGAGATGATGGTTCGAATCCATCCCTTGTCGTTTTAAAAACTAGCACCAAAAATCAAAAATAAAGGACCCTAAGACCATGTTTGCTAGTACCATGCGAGGGGCTGAAATTTTTCGCTCGAAAAGACTGCAGAGATGTGGTCTTTTTGTGGTATTCAGGAAGGTAGCACCATGAACAAACGTATCAAGAAGAAATATAAGCCTATCATAGAATTATGGGATTGCATGGATTGGTTTGGTTTTAGGTTGAACGGTCACAAGACTCGATTGGATAGCTTGGAGAATCGTTTGGATAATCTGAAAAACATTGAATCCACAAACATCCAGACCGTCAATCGCATGTTTGAAAGTTATGAAAAACGAATTGAAGCGTTAGAGCGTGAAGTCAAACAACTTAAGAAACCGTGGTATAAACGTTAAGGAGGAAATTATGTTAGAAAAAGCAAAGAAATTGGCAGCTCAAGAATTTTCACGTCTGTCAGGTCGTGAAATCAAGACTGAAGACTGTTTTGTAGTTTGGTTCAGCAAAACCCTACAAAATTGGAAAGCATTAGTCAGCACTAATCAAATCAAGTCTGATGAAAAGTGTGGCGACTATGCGGAAGTAACTCATAATGGCGATAAAGCAGAAACTTATGTGGATGTCTATGCCAAGGTATCAAACCGAGTAATCGAAGATTAGGAGCGTGATCACTCATCTTGACCGGTTGGAAAGACTACTTTGGATTGGTAAAAGTATGAAGCCTAAAAAACTAACAATGGCTAACGGTCGCAGAATTATCGCGGACTATGACAGCCGAAAAGAAGAATATCAAAACTATAACAAGAACCGATGGCAATACAACAAAGAGACCATGCAATTTTACAACTCTGCCATCTGGCGAAAAACTAGCAAGATGGTACTGCTTGCTAACGATTATATTTGTGCTGTATGTGGTGGAGAGGCAACTATGACCGACCACATAATTAGTGTAAGAAAGGATTGGTCTAAGCGTTTGGACTGGGACAATCTACAGCCGATTTGTAAAGCTTGTAACGATGCCAAAGGGTCTTGGAACTAGAAAGGAGGTAGTCTATGGGGCGTAAGATGAAAGTCGTTTCTGCCAATAAGAAGCACCTAACCAAAGCAGAAAAAGATAAGCGTAAAGAAGTTGAAGAGCTTGCGTCTGATGGGTTACCAATGTTGTCTAATAGCCCACCTGCTCACTTTAACGATATAGCGAAAGCAGAATATCGCAGGGTAATCAAAGGGTTGCGGATGTTGCCTATTCGTAATTTGGACAGGGCTGTCCTCGAAAGTTACTGTACCTGGTACGCAGTCTACAAAGAGGTTTCGCAAAAGATAGATGAATTGGGGTTGGTTATCTACGATGAGGATAAAGGTTGGATTTCAAATCCACTCATACTGACTTTGGAAAAAGCGACTACTAATATCCGCATGACAGCTAGTCAGTTGGGATTGACTGTTGATAGCCGTATGAAGATGTTCACTCCTAAAAAGGAGGAGAAAAAAGAAAGCTTGTTTGATAAGTTTGGAGGATAATTGAAAAAACGAAAGGGGGTCATTCCAATATCTTATGATTATTCAATGATAGGCGACGAGTACAAAGATGTCGCTTTTTATTATGCCAAAGATATTGTCGACGGGAAGTTGATAGCCGGTAAGAAAGTCGTTAAGGCTTGCTTGCGACATTTAAATGATCTAAAAAAAATCAGTGACCCTAATTTTCAATTTTCTTATTTCCCAGGAAAAGCTCAAAACACTATTGATTTTTTGGAGATGTTGCCAGATGTCAAAACTGGTAAGACCTACCCGCTAGCAAGATTTCAGAAGTTCATCATCTCAAGTCTTTACGGATGGCGAAAGGAAGCTGATAACTCTATTAGGCGGTTTAGAAAAGCTATGGTATCTGTTGCTCGTAAGAACGGTAAAACAATTTTGATAGCGGGGATTTTGCTTTACGAATTTCTGTTCGGTCGCAACCCTGCACTGAGTAGACAATTGTTTTGTACTGCCAACGACCGTACACAAGCTAAGATAGCGTGGACTATGGCTAAGAAACAATTGGAAGCTCTTAGAGCTAAGTCTGCCGACATCAAGAAGGCGACAAAGGTAACAAGAGATGAATTGTTCAACAAGAATGATGAATCCTATATTCGAGCGCTCAGCCGTGATACTGGTGCAGTCGATGGCTTTGAGCCTTATGTTGGTGTCCTAGATGAGTATGCAGCATCCAAGACAAATGAGATGTTGGAGCTTTTGGAATCCGGTCAAGGACAATTAGACAATCCATTTATTCTTATTATTTCAACCGCAGGTCTTGATTTGAATGTACCGATGCACACTATTGAGTATAGTTACTCAGAAAAACTTCTTAACGAAGAAATAGAGGACGATTCTTACTTCTGCTATATTGCTGAACAGGATAGCGAGGTTGAGATAGCAGACGAAGAAAACTGGATAAAATCTAACCCTATCCTCGAAGTCGAAGCGTTGAGAGATAAGATTATGGATTATCTCCGCAAGCGTAGAAAAACTTCTCTTGAAACCGGAGAAATCAACAAGGTTCTGGTCAAGAACTTTAACATGTGGAGGCAATCTAGTGAAGAGTCTTACCTAGATAAAGAAACTTGGAATAAGGCCTATATTGATAAGCCAGACACTAACAAACGTAGGGTTTGGATAGGTGTTGACGTAGGTAGAGTAAGTGACCTTTTTGCTATAACTCCAATCGTTCAGATGGATGACTATTGGCACATTGATAACTTCTCTTTTGTCGCAACTAAGTATGGACTAGTAGCAAAAGAAAAGCGTGATGGTGTTTCTTACACCAATCTTGAAAGACAAGGCTACTGTGAAATAACCACGCTTGAATCTGGGGTCATAGATGACGAGAGAGTCATGGAGAAACTGGAAGAGATGGTTTACACAAACGAATGGGAAGTGCATGGCATTTGTTACGACCCGTATCAGTTCGGTTCGCTCTTGACCATGATTGAAAAACGTCATCCAGAATGGCCGCTAATCCAAGTATCTCAAACAACCATGGTCTTGAATATGCCTACAAAGCAATTCAGGGATGACATGAAGCAAGGGAAAATCAAACACTCCGGCAATCCGTTGTTGACTATGGCTTTTAATAACGCCTTCACAAAGGTTGACAACAACGGTATGCGGATCGATAAGAACAAGAACAGCAATAAGATTGACCCTGCAGATGCTGGGTTAAATGCTTACGCAGTTTGTTTCCTAGAGCCGTTCGACGGTTCTGGTTACTGGACTGATGAAAAAATACTAGGAATGGAGAGTATGTTTTAAATGAAATGGATTTTAAATAACATTCACACTATCATGTTACTGACAGGCTTCTTTTTGATAGGTCTGTCAGCTTTTTTGTTCAACTCTATCTTAGGATTCCTAGTTAGTGGCGTACTGTTTGTTATCCTAGCTTTTCTTGCTGACAATGGATAGAAAGGAGGTGAGAAAGGGAAAATGAGTTTTTTTCAATCGTTAGGCAGCAAAGTTTCTTACGATGACTATATCGCTTCGGTTTTGGCAGGGAATAACGCTCCGTCATATGTTGGTATTTCTGCTTTGAAAAATAGTGATATTTTGACGGCAGTATCTATCATCGCTGGAGATGTCGCTCGGTTTCCGCTACTGAAAAAAACTGTGGATGGAAAAATTATTGAGGATGAAGATTTTAACTACTTACTCAATGTTCAATCCACTAAAAATGCAAGCGCAAGAACCTGGAAGTTTGCTATGGTTGTCAATGCGATTTTGACAGGCAATAGCTATTCCAGGATTCTGAGAGACCCCAAAACAGGAAAGGCCTTGCAGTTTCATTTTTATAGACCGTCGGAAACGAGGGTCGAGGAAACCAATAACCACGAGTTGATCTACACCTTTACAGATAATCTAACAGGCTCGGAAATTAAGTGTCGTTCGGACGATGTCATTCACTGGAAATTTTTTAGCCATGACACAATCCTTGGTCGGTCGCCTTTGCTTTCTCTTGGAGACGAAATTGCCTTACAAGACGAAGGTACTAAGACACTCTTGAAATTTTTCAAGGATGGTTTTTCTAGCGGCATTCTCAAACTGAAAGGTTCGCAATTGAGTGGAGAGGCTCGCAAAAAAGCGCGTCTAGACTTTGAGAAGATGCGCGAGGGTTCAGCAGGCGGAAGCCCGCTAGTATTTGATGATACTCAAGAATACTCGCCGTTGGAGATTGACACGAAGGTGCTTGAGCTTATCAGTAGCAACAATTTCACGACAGCGCAGATTGCAAAGGTACTCCGCGTTCCAAGTTATAAACTCGGAGTGAATAGCCCTAACCAGTCAGTCGCTCAATTGATGGATGACTATGTATCGAATGATATGCCGTTCTATCTGGATGCCATCACAAGCGAACTCGGCTTGAAGGTGTTTAGTTATGACGAACGCAAAAAGTACCGCATAGAATTTGACACAAGAAGCGTTACCGGTTTAAGTGTGGACGATGTGCGAAATATGGTCAACAACCAACTTCTCACACCGAACGAGGGATTGGAACAGCTCGGCTTGCCGAAGTCTGATAATCCAGAAATGGATAGGTTCCAATCTAGTCTAAACTATGTCTTTTTGGATAAAAAAGAAACCTATCAAGACGTGAAAGGAGGTGAGACAAGAAATGCCGAAGAGGATAATGCTTAAAGGATTAATGATCCCAAACGATTTGCAAGATGTGTACGACTATCTAGGCCGAGATTCAACGAGTCCGAAGAAATTGATTAATCAACTACCAGAAGATGGTAGCGATGTGATAATTGAAGTCAACTCTCAAGGCGGTGTGGTCAATACAGGAAGCGAAATATACACAGCTTTACGGAACTATAGAGGTACTGTCACAGCAGAAGTAACGGGAATTGCTGGTAGTTCAGCTTCATTTGCGATTATGGGAGCAGACAAGGTTGTTATTAGCCCGACTGCGCAAATCATGATTCATAAGGCGTCATTTAGAGAAGTCTCTGGAAATAGCGACGACTTAGAACGAGCGTCAGAAGCGCTAAAAAGCATTGATAAATCAATTATCAACGCTTATGTAAGCAAGACTGGTCTTGATGAAGATAAACTTATGGAGATGATGAAAAAAGAAACCTATATGTCGGCTCACGAGGCGGTAGAACTTGGCTTCGCAGATGAAGTGATGAGCTTTGAAGCAGTTGCAAACGGCGCTGACAATATGTTATCTGATGACGAAATCGCAAACGCAAGAGCTGAGATGAAAGAAATCCAAGCTATGCTACTGGAAATTGAAAAAGAAGAAATCTTACAAGGACTTTGATAGTCCTTTTTATTTTGGAGGAAATTTATGTTTGATGAAAAGATTAAAGAATTAAAAGAGTCTATCAACACTCTTACATCTACGATTGCAACAAAAACAACAGAAATCAAAAACGCCCTAGAGGCAAATGACCTTGATACAGCAAAAGCTTTGAAAGCAGATGTTGAGTCAGCAAAAGCTGAGCTTGAAGCAGCTAAAGAAAATCTAGCTATGTTTGAAGACGCGTTAGAAGTAGGCGGTGCAGAAAACGAAGGAGGACACGAAGTGCCACAAGAAGAAATGACTTATCGAGACAAAGTAAATGCTTTCATTCGTTCTAAAGGAGCAGAAAACCACGATGGACTACGCTTTGCAGGACGTGATGAGGTGCTGATTGCAATGAATGATATCACACCGACAACCGACGGAGTGAAGAAAGAACACACAACAAAAATCACTAGCGAGGAAATTTTATATACTCCTCAACGTGAAATCAAGACAACAGTGGATTTGAAACCATTCACTACTATCCACCCTGCTAAAAAAGCATCAGGTAAGTATCCAATTCTTAAAAAAGCTACGACTAAAATGGTCAGCGTAGAAGAATTGGAGAAAAACCCTGCTCTTGCTAAACCAGACTTTGATGAAGTAGATTGGAAAGTCACAACTTACCGTGGTGCCATTCCTATCTCTCAAGAATCTATCGATGACGCAGATGTTGACTTGGTGTCTATCGTTGCTGAAACAGTGGCTCAAATCAAGGTCAACACTACAAACGATGCAATCGCAAGCGTTCTGAAGTCGTTTACAGCTGAAACGGTTGCGAATCTCGATGACTTGAAGAAAATTTTGAACGTTAAACTTGACCCAGCTTACGATGTAGCGTTTGTAGTCTCTCAAAGTTTCTATCAAATTTTAGATACTCTGAAAGATGGCAATGGTCGCTACCTTCTCCAGGACTCTATCACATCATCTACAGGTAAGGTATTCCTTGGCAAGACAGTCTTTGTGTTAAATGATGAAGTTCTCGGTAGTGCAGGAGAAGCAAAAGCCTTTGTTGGTGATTTCAAACGAGGTATCTTGTTTGCAGATCGTAAAGACCTTGGTTTGCGTTGGGTAGACAATGAAATCTATGGTCAATACTTGCAGGCTGTAATTCGTTTTGGTGTGAAGAAAATCGATGCAAAAGCTGGTTTCTTTGTAACGTACACGCCCTAAAACAGCCACTACTCGAGTAGTGGCGAAACCGACTAGCGCTAACACAGTAACCGAAATCAAGGCATACCTTGACAACCAAGGGATTTCTTATACATCCTCAATGACTAAGAGCGAACTTTTGGCGTTGGTAGTGTAATAGGAGGTCGCTATGGAAATCACGAAAGAATATCTCGATAAGGTGAAAAACTATTGCAAAATAGACATAAACTACGAAGATGATTTGTTGACGGACATCATCATCCCTAGTGTCCAAGAACAAATCTGTTTTGCAATCGAGGAAGGGGCAACCCCTGAAACATTTAAAGATTATCCTAAATTTGACCTGGCTGTTATGAAGCAGGTCAAAGAGGAATATGAACACCGTGGCTTGTCAGCGGATAGCGAACGTTATCCGCTGGTAAATGGTGTACTGAATATCATCCACCAACTACGATTGCGAGGCGACGGATAATGATTACACGTCGTATGAATACACGGATTACAATCTTTTCGAGAACCGCGGGTCAGAACGAAGATGGTGAAGTTGTGGATACTATTCGACAAGACGTCTATACTTGCTGGGCTGAAGTATCCAGAACTGGTGTTAAAGACTTCAAAGTAGGCGGAAAATCCTACGTTGGAGATTTGGCTCAGAACGGTCAAAAACCACTTGAATCTTACAAAGATGAGAAAGTGTTTATCATCCGTTATCACCCAAAACCACCGTTCGATAACTCTATGTATGTCGATTTCAATGGCTTTGAATACAAAATCACAGAGTTAGAAATTGACTATGCAAATAAAGACATTATTATGATTAAGGCGGTGAGAGTGTCATGACAAAAGGATTGGATAAGATACTTGCCAACCTTACCAAGTTACAGGTCAAAGCGCCTCGGGTCGCAAGGGCTGCAGTCAAACAAGTTGCAGACGAGTTCGCAGAGGAATTGGAAAAGAACACTCCTGAAAGTGAAGACTTATTCGGTCATTTGGCAGATGAAGTTGTGGTCACAGGGTTTAAGGGAGCTAGTGAAGGGATTATCTCCAAGGACATTGGGTATGGTCGAAAAACAGGTTGGCGTTCACACTTTCCAGATGACGGTACAATTTATCAAGCGCCGCAAGGGTTCAAAGAAAAGACGATAAATACAATGACGCCTAGAGCTAAGGAAATCTACGCTAAAAAAGTCAAGGAGGGGTTAGGTTTATGATAGCTGAAGCGACAGTCTATAAACTGCTAAGTGCCGACAAAAGCCTTAATGAACTCTTGGATAGCATTCGTGGGAGCAAGTTTGGAAACGGCTTCAAGCAAGGAATTTTTACCTATTCCATCCCAGAGCATCCCGTCAATGTGATTAAAAAAGAGTTGGCTCCATTTGTAAGAATTAACCCTAACTATGACACTCCTGCTTATTATGCAGACGATGCTCCTCTAGCTACAGAGTATCGTGTGACTATCAACTTTTGGTGTCAAACGGCTAAGCAATCCAATCAGATTGCAAAAAAAATAGATGAAATACTAACTAAAGGTGGTTTTGAAAGATATACCGCCGGCGAAAAACCAAGGTACAAAGATGGCGATATTGATCTATTGATGAACATTAGGAAGTATCGCTTTTTTGATTGGTCAGAAAATAAAGAAAATGAGGACTAAAAATGGGAAAAGTTAAATTTGGATTGAGCGGTTTCGAGTACGGAAAACTCTCGGCAACAAACACAGTAGCAACCACTAAAAAACTACCTGGCATGAAATCTGCCAAACTGGAACTGACAAATGAACTCTTGACAATTGCAGCTGATGATGGACCATATGCTGTTATTTCGGCAGGTATCACAGATGCTAAACTGGAAATCGAAACATTGGACTTGAACTCTGATGCTCGCAAAGATTTCTACGGCATTGAAGTGGTGGGCGGTGTTGAGAAATACAACAAAAATCTTACACCGAACGACGTCGCCTGCATGTTCCGTACGCGTATGGAAGATGGGAAGTATATCTGGGTGGGGCTTCTGAAAGGTAAATTCAATGTACCCGGGATGGATTTAGCGACCAAAGATGGCACGCCAGATCCTAAAACTGATTCAACAACTGGTAATTTTGTTGCTCGTGGCGATGAGGAAGATGGGGATATTATGTATATCGGTCGCGAGGACAACCCAGAATTCCAATTGACTGAATTTCGTAAGATGGTCTTCCCTCCAGTCACACCAGGATAATGTGAATAAAGGCGGTTTATCCGCCTTTTTATTTTTTGATTTTAGAGGAGTAAAGAATGTTTGAGATTACTTTAAAACAAGGTGGCGTTGATAAGGTATTTAAAAAAGACTACATCAACGTAGAAGATAATTTGTTAGCAGTAGAACACCAAGTTCGCCAATCTGCATTGTATAGCAACGAAAAATCCGTCTTAGACCCGAAAAAACACCGCACATTGAACGAGGCGTATCTTCAAATGTTTGTAGACATGTACGGTAAGCAGTTTTCTGTTGACGATTTAAAACAAGCCGATATGTCAGTGTTAGAGGTGTTGAATAATCTCTACTTAGAGGCACTAGGTGGAAAAAAAGAAGAAACAGATGGTGAAGAGCCAAAGGAAGCGTAACGCCTGAGGAGGCAAGAGAAAACCTATTGAGTTGGATTGGCGTCTTGCTTGATAGAGGGTATACAATTTTAGAGATTAAAAAAATGCAACTATCTGATATTGAGTTGATGGTAGAAGCGTTAGAAAAAAAATCTGTCGAAAAGAAAGAGGAGGTTGTTGAAACTACGCTTGACAAGGCCTTTCCTTTCCTTTTTGGCTAGAAAGGAGAAAGAATGGGAGTATCGAATTTAGGTGATTTGGTTGCAACAGCTCAACTGGATATTTCGCCGTTTATTAATAACACTAGGCAGCTCCAATTGTATACACGGAGTTTGGATAATTCTTTAAAAACGTTAGAGACTAGTTTTAAAGGTCAGAAAGATAAACTTTCTGGGTTAAAAGCGACTTATACACAGACAGGTCATTCTCTGAAAGGGTATCAAGAATTATTAAAAAAACAAACCGAGCATTACAACAACTTAAAAGATGAAATCGGAGATGTTAGTAGCGCTACGTCTGAACAAAAGGATCAGTTAGTTGGCGCGCAATCCGCTATGACCGCGACCGCCGCTAGGGTTGCAGAACTCCAAAATAAGTACAATGCCTTAGCCCGTGAAATTGCTACACAATCAAGTCTCTGGACGAAACTTGGGACTAATCTAACTCAATCAGGTAAAGAATTAAAAACCTTTGGAGATGCGACTGCAGGTGTAGGAAAAGCACTCACGGCAGGCTTAACAGTTCCAATTATGGCTGGAGCTGGATACGCGGTAAAAGCAGCAGTTCAGTATGAATCTGCGTTTGCTGGCGTGAAAAAGACTGTTGATGAAACTGCGACGACTTCTTACGAGAAACTTTCTAAAAACATTAGGCAGTTATCAAAAGAGTTGCCGGCAAGTGCTGTTGAAATCGCTAATGTTGCAGAAATAGCAGGGCAGTTAGGCATTAGAGCAGACAACATTACTGATTTCACGAAAGTCATGATTGACCTTGGAGAGTCTACCAACATGTCTGCCACAACCGCTGCCGAATCGTTAGCAAAGTTTGCAAACATTACCAAGCTTGCGCCAGAAAACTACGGTAGGCTTGGTGCATCTATCGTAGAACTCGGTAACAACTTCGCTACAACGGAAGCTGACATTACAGCAATGGCTAGTCGTTTAGCTGGTGCGGGTGCTCAAATTGGTCTTAGTCAAGCCGACATTATTGGTCTATCCGCAGCTCTTTCATCTGTCGGAATCGAAGCTGAGATGGGTGGTTCGGCATTCTCCAAAATGATGGTCAAAATGCAGTTAGCTGTCACAAGCGGTTCAAAAGGAATGGACGAATTGACTGCAAAAACAGGTGTAAGTCGCCGTGAGTTTGAGTTAATGCTCGCGAATAGCCCGAAAGACTTCAAAAAACTGGCTGATTCAATAGGTATGACCTCAACGGAAATGTCAAACATAGTAAAGGCTTCTGCCAACCTAGAAGACTTTGCAAGAATTTCCGGAATGACAGCTGATGAGTTTGTGCAGAAATTTGAAAAAGATGCTGTTGGCGCAATAGGTGCATTTATCAATGGTTTGGGTAATGCTGAAGAGTCAGGTGAGTCGGCTATTGAAATGCTGAATGAGATGGGCTTTTCTGAAGTGCGCCTCAGAGACTCTTTGCTCCGTGCAGGAAATGCCCAGGACTTGTTTACTGAAGCAGTCAACATGAGTAGCAAGGCTTGGAGCGAAAACAGCGCTTTAACAAAAGAAGCAAATAAACGTTATGAAACCACGGAATCGAAACTGAAAATGCTTCGTAATGAAGTAACAGATGTAGCTATTGAATTTGGCGGCCCATTGGTTGATGCGCTCCGTGACGGGCTGGAAGCATCCGAACCTATTATCCAAAGCGCGGTAGATCTTGCAAAAGCTTTTAGTAAGTTGGACAAGGAACAACAACAACAAATTATCAAATGGGGCTTGATTGCAGCTACATCAGGTCCGGCTTTGAATGTATTAGGAAAAGGAATCGGCGTTACCGGTTCGATATTTAATGGATTAGGGAAAGTGTCTACAGCACTCGGGAAAGTGAGTGGAGCTTTGCAGACCGGACAACCTTTGTTGTCAGCCTTTGCTAGTTCTACAGCGACTGCGACAACCAATGCATCAACTTTTGGCGGTACTCTAGGTTTGCTTTCAAACCCGATTGGTTTGACGGTAGCTGGTGTAGCCACTCTTACAGCGGGTTTACTTTGGCTTAACAAAGAGAAGGATAGAGCTCGTGAAAAAGTTGAAGAGTGGGGGGTAACTCTTGATAGTGCAACAAGGAATGAACTGGAAACATTCAAAACAAAAGTAGATGATACACGCCTTGCTGTTGAGACGTTCGGTAAAAACGGTGCGACATCTGTGGAAGAAGTGAAACAAGCCTTTACCGACCTAATGGATGAAATCACGGCAACTAGAGACGAAGCAAATGCCAGACTTGATGAAATTGGTCAAAAACTAGGTTTGACAACTGAACAGATTGCGCGAGGGAAAGAAAATAACGATCGCTATGTGTCAAATGCACGGAAGATGACAGAGGAAATACAAGCTATCTACGACCGTCACAATGGCGCAGTGGATGATTTAACATCAGAAGAGTTGGCTATTGTAGAAAATAATCAACGCGAGCTTATCAATGTCAAACTTTCTCTTATGGAATTGTCTAATGAGGAAGAACTCGCAGTCCGGAAAGCGTTCAACGATGACTTGGCAATTCTTAATGAGACACAACTCAAAAAGACGATGGCAAGCTTAGAAGAAGCCTTATCTGCTGAAAAGAAAGCCTATGACGAAGAACTCTCTCTGCTCAAGGAGTCTCTTGATAGCAAAATGCTAAATCAAGAGGAATATAATGCTAAACGTGAGCAGGCTGAAAAAGAACATAACACTGTTATGGATGTTTTAGGTAAGAAATACGCCGAGGCGGCTGCTGAACGAGATGCCAAAGCTAATGCGCGTTTACGTGATTTTACGACTAACAATCAGCAAAATATCGAAAAAGCACAAGTTTTTTTGAATAAGCTAGGATTGTCTTATGAGGAGCTGTCTAAGAAAGTAGATATAGCAGCAGAAAAAGGAGCAAAAGGTTCTGAACTCTTGGCGCTGTCAACAGCTAATATGACTGAAGAAATGAAACAAGCGAATGCTTTGTGGACAGCGATTGTTTTTGATGAGAAAACTGGCCAAGTTAAAACAAATGCTGTTGAGGAAATCAAGAAAGCAGTCGTGGCAAAAGAAAATTGGAACAGCCTCTCCTTTATGCTCCAGAATGCCAATTTGACTTCTAATGCTCGTGTAGTTGTGGCAGAGGCTTTGACAGAGGCCGGTCGTTGGGAAGAGCTGACTGTAGAAGAGAAAAAACTGGTTGTTGATGGACATTTGGGTATACAAGCAATATTTGATAGTATAGAAAACCTCAAGATTTGGAATAGTATGCCAGCTGAGGTTAAGGAACTCTTGGCAAGTAATGAACAATTTCTCGCTACTGAAGAATCAGCGGAAACGGCGTTGATTAATTGGAACAATCTGACAGCAGAACAAAAGGAACTCTACGCGTCTAATTTGACAGCTAAAGGTACTGAATCAGCTCAGATGACGATTAACTCATTGATAGGAAAAACAGTCCCGTTGAACGTCATTAACGCAACAGGCATCGGTGTATTTGAAGCTCAGGCAGGGATAAATTCAGTTCAACAACGTAGTGTGCCGTCTATTCTTGTAGACGATAAGGCTTCTAGTGCAGCAGCAGGTATTCGAGAACAAATTAACTCTATTCCGACTTATAGGGAAACATTGATAAAAGCTATTTACGATGGCCCTCAACCGTATGCTTCAGGCACTAACTTCCACCCTGGGGGCTTGGCTGTGGTCAACGACCAGAAAGGTTCGTTGTATCGTGAGTTGGTGACGTTGCCAACTGGGGAAAGCTTTATTCCAGAAGGACGAAATGTAGCGCTTCCGCTTCCGAGAGGAACAAAGGTCTTGAAAGCTAGCGATACCAAGAAACTATTCCCACACTATGCTGACGGCATCGGATTCGAGGATACCAGAATCTCTAGCATTGCGAATCGGATTCAGAAGATCCGCAAGAGCGGAGAGGTAATGTTCTCGAAGTCAGCGAAAGACACGATTAACAATAAGTTAGAGTCTTTATTGAACGAGTTGCTCAATTGGCTAACCAACAACAAAAACGATCAACTGGTTCAACAAGCGCTTTCTGTTGCAGAAAAAACAGCTAAGCGTCCGCAATATATGATGATAGAGACAGGCGCGTTGATTGGAGCAATCGGTGATGATTTGTCTAGGTATCAGAGTCCAGCAACTATTATTGATAACATGCTAGAAAGGAGAAAGCATTGACAAAAGTAGTGTACAACGGAGTGGATTTGTCAGCGTTTCTAAAAGTTATTCGTGTCCATCGATCCGTAGGAAATTCTCGCGAAATCGAAAAGGATACTTCTCCGAAGATAGGGTCGAACATTCACGGGGTTTACACATCTGAAAAGGTTATAAGGGTAGAATTTACGTTATTACAATCGTCGGCCCTAGAAATCGAGCGCTCCAAGCATGAGCTGGCTGGGCTTTTTTATGTAGATGAACCGAAACGTCTGGTTATATCGGATGAGCCGGATAAATACTATCTTGCCTTGGTTTCGGGAGATGTATCTAGCGAAGCTATTGCAAGGTGGTATCAAAAAGGAGAAATCGAATTCCTAATCCCTGACGGTGTTGCTCATTCGACAGCCTATAAACGTTTTGACAATCCAAGAGAAGAGAATGGGAAGTTAGTCTTTGATTTAGTGAACAATGGAAACGTACCTGCTCCTCCTATCATTACGATAAAACACAATTCCGAAAACGGCTATATCGGCATCATAAACCAAAACAATGCCCTAGAAATCGGAGACCGAGAAGAAGCAGACACGGAGACGTATAAGCGTTCGGAAATTCTTTTCGATTATGTCTCTGACAACGGTATTGTCAAAGGCTTTGCGCAAGGTCAAAAAAACACAGCCATTCTAAATGATTTATCGCAATCGTTAGACACTCAATTGTATATAAAGAACGAGTTCGGTCGCCCGCATTTAGCTATGGGTAGTCGAGGTGCTGGTTCTGGACCGCATCATGCTGGTTCTATTACTTGGGAAATTCCGCTGGACAGTAGTAGTGATAGAGGTGCTTTGAATGAGTATCTTTGGTGGAGGCAAATCTTCTGGGCAGGGAGCGCCATGCAAAAGGGCTTTATTAAGTTAACGGTCTCTGATACAGAAGGCCGTTTTTTGTATGGTGTCGAAACATTCAAACGAGGAAATGGTATCGATTCGGAATTCAATCTGCTTGTCTCAGACGGTCGTAGCGGATACAAGATTTTGAGGAGTTGGCCGTTTAAATGTACGCATTTAGATAGCGACAATCCGTTCAACGCAGAGAGAGGTTGGGAGGATATTCTAAGGCGTGATGATATGTTACAGGTACACTGGTGGGGTTCGTATCCGCAATTCTATGTACCGGAAATCAAAGGTCGAAAATCCGCTAAGATTCATGTAGCTTTAGGCGCTTTGGGAAGTCACCCACATATCCATCACATGTATTTAGACAGTATAGTCTATCGCAAGGACTTTGTGACGGGAACTGTAGATGTTCCTAATCGTTTTCAGATTGGTTCTACCGTAGTGTTAGATGTCGAAAAAGACTTGGTTACAATTGACGGACTACCCGCAAATCATCAGGTTGTAGATGGGTCTGGATGGGATTTGGTTATTCCGCCGGGTAAGTCTAAATTAGAGATTTTGTTGTCTAGCTTTATCCAAAAGACTCCGACCGTCTCCGTAAATATCGAAGAAAGGCACTTATAGATGATTTTAACGATTCATGATAACAATTTACAAAAAGTTGCCTTTATTGATAACAATAAACAGGGGACTTTGAATTTTTACAACGATAAGTGGACGCGTTATCTAAGTAAAGCAAGTAGCCTTTTTGAATTTACTGTGTTCAAGAAGACTATTCAGACAGATGTTGTCCCTTATCAAACCGCAAATGCACTGAATGATCAGTCGTTCGTTTCGTTTGTATACAAAGGACGGACATATCTCTTTAATGTCATGACTATTGAAGAGACTGAACATACCATTACTTGTACATGTAAAGATTTGAACTTGGAGTTGACTAACGAATACACCAATCCATTCAAATCTGACAAAGCTCGTACATTCAAAGAATATTGCGATGTTATGGGCTTGTTGGAGTTTGCGGCTTTACGAATTGGCGTCAATGAAATCTCTGATCAAAGGCGTACACTTGAATGGACAGGACAAGATACTAAACTAAACCGCATTCTATCTTTGGCTAATAAGTTTGATGCAGAAGTTGATTTTGAGGTTAGATTAAACTCTAACGGAACTATCAAGGACTTTATCTTGAATGTTTATCATGAACACGATGACAAACACCAAGGCGTCGGAAAAGTTCGGTCTGATATTATCTTGAAAAAAGGGAAAAACATTCGTTCTATTAAGCGTAAAATTGATAAAACGGATTTAATTGTCAATGCAGTCAGACCGACCGCACAAGGCGAAAATGGTCAAGAAATAACCATCGCAGGCTTAGGACCTTGGGAAGTTAAAAACGAAAATGGAGTGGTGGAGTTTTTCCAACAAGGAGAAATGCTCTACGCTCCTATTTCTATGCAGAAATATCCGTCTGTATGGACAGGTTCTACTGGTAATCGTGACAAATATACTCGCAAAGATATTACTGTGGATACCAAAAGCAAGGAAATGCTTAGGACACAGGCTTACAAAGAGTTAATGCGTTCAGCCTATCCGTCAGTTACTTATGAAATTGATGGGTACGTTGATTTGGAGATAGGAGATACCGCCAAGGTCTACAACGGAGATTTTTATCCCGCCTTGTTGCTAGAGGTGCGCGTCTCAGAACAAACTATCAGTTTCACCAAGCCAAGTACTAATAAGACTGTATTTGACAACGTCAGAGCGCTAAAAAACAAGTTGTCGAACGGTATTCAGGAGCGTTGGCAAGAGCTATTTGAAGCGTCACAGCCATACCTTATTAAGTTATCCACAGACAACGGGGTTATTTTTAAAAATCAAATTGGTCAGAGCATTGTCACTCCTACCTTGTACAAGGGTGGTAAGCCAGTTGTTGCTGGTGTCACATGGCGTTGGTCCTTGGATGGTCATACAACAACAGGAATGACTTACACAGTCCGAGGTGCAGATGTTATGGATACCTCTACTTTGACGGTAGCAGCATACATAGGTAACGATGAGGTAGCTGTTGATGAGCTGACGTTTGTAAACGTATTGGATGGTCGAGATGGTGGAGTCGGGCCGAAAGGAGACCCTGGCAATGATGGTGTCGCTGGGCGTGATGGAAATAAAGTTTATACCTCAATATATGAAATGAGTGCCAATCAATCCGGTATTTATTTATCCGATTTGACACCTACCGCAAACCCCGCCAATCTCCCTCCAATAGGTTCAATAGTTATAGCACCGTCTGGGAAAATGTATCCCATTATTGCATTGAATCCAACTAGTACTCCTCCGTCGTACACAGCCGGAGCGCTAGTAGGGAATATTAAAGGACCACAAGGCGATAATGGTCAAACACCCGTAGTTCATTGGGCATACTCAGACAACGCAGACGGTACAGGTCTGACCACGTCTGATAATGGTCAGCGGTACATTGGACACTATTCGGACTATGACCAAGTTGATAGCATGGACAAGACCAAGTATCGCTGGGCAGATAGATGGGCGAAGATTGAAGTTGGCGGACGGAATATTTTACGGAATGCAACTTTCAGTAATGCAACAGACCGAACAGAAAGATTTACAGTCGAAGGTATAACTTATATAAACAAGGATATACCGTATTGGAGCAACTTATATAACGGCGGTATAGAAAACCCTACAACTTCATATCATGCTACATATAGAGAGTCATTCTCTGGTGTTGGACCGGTTATAGAGTTTAATGAGTCGAATGGTGCTCGAAATTGGAAAGCACTACACACTCACTTACAAAAAAAATATATAAAAACAGGCAATTATACATTTTCGACTGATATATATTCTACGGGGACAGGTACTAAAATCGAAATTGGATTTCATTACTACAATAAATCCGGCATTCTTAATTTCCACTCTAATTTAACTACTATAAATATAAATACTGTTAATAAATGGCATAGAGTTTCTGGGCAGATAAAACTAAATGACGATGTTGATCTTCAAAAGGATATAATACTTTACATTTACGCATATAATTTTACAACTAACTCTATCCTCTATTTAACTAGACCACAGTTGGAAGAAGGGACTGTCGCTACAGCTTTTGGCGAAGCACAGGCCGATGTTGAAAAACGTATCGACGCCAAAGCGGACCAAGCATTTACCCAAGAGCAACTCAATTTGCTAAACGAGCGAGCAGGTATCATTCAAGCGGAGCTGGAAGCCAAAGCGAGTCTGGATACTGTAAACAATATCTTGAAACAAATCAAAGATATGAAAGTAGCCGACGAAGCTACATGGGCCAAAGTTGAAAAGGACCTGATAACTCACTTACAGCGTGTCATAAAAATTGAGACAAACCTAGGAGACCAAGCACAGCGCTGGAATGCGGTAGATACCTTTATGCAGGTCTCAAACGATGGTTTGTCACTGGGTAAGGCAGACGGTAGCTCCAGCATGTTGTTTAGCCCAGATGGACGTATCACGATGTTTTCGAGTGGCACTCCAGTCATGTATGTGGATAAAGGGGTTATCCACATTGACAACGGTATCTTTTCAAAGACGGTTCAAATCGGACGTTTTAGAGAAGAACAGTACCATAACAATCCAGACATCAATGTTAAACGGTATGTTGGATAGAAAGGGATAACTTGAAAGTATGGCAGTATTTAGATATTCAGGGAACTGGAGAGGTTTCCTAGAAGGCACATCATCCACCGTCAGTCAAGATATAAGCGGAAACAGCTCAGTAATCAAGATTGATGTTTGGATAGGAATGGACACAGGGTGGAACATTGAGTTTGGTAATACTTACGGCAATACCGTCACCGTCACTTGTGATGGTCAATCTCAAACCCTTGCAGTTGGTCCACTATATCTGAACGGTTCTAAAAAATATTTGGGCTCAGTACAATTTCGAGTAGGTCACAATGCTGATGGGACAAAATCAGCAGGAATTGGCTTGAGTTCTAATATGAGCAATATCAGCTATGGAACTTTGAACTTTGGTAATGCTTCGGGGAACTGGGTTCATGGGCTGACCACAATCCCACGTTCCAGCTCTGTAAGTGTTAGCTCTGGGGTTATTGGTAGTGCACTTACTATCAACATCCACCGTCAAAGTTCTAGTTTTAAGCACATTGTCCGGTATGCCTGGGGAAACAAATCAGGGATAATAGCAACCAATGTAGATACATCCGCTACTTGGACTATTCCCCTTGATTTCGCAAATGATATTCCGAACTCAACGAGTGGGACTGGTACAATCTACGTTGATACCTACTCAGGTTCGACGAAAACAGGTACGCAATCAACTACCTTCACAGCAAGCGTTCCAGATAGTATCAAGCCCAGTTTGACTGGTTTTACACTATTAGACGGAAATACTGCTGCTAGGATGTTGATTCCAGGAGAACAACAGTTTGTGCAGATTGTTTCGAATATTGCTGTACATTTCGGACAAGCAACAGGGGCATACGGTTCAACTATTAGTGGCTACTACGCAGAAATTGTCGACAGGAACCAATCTACCAGTCAAAATGGTGGTAGCTTAGGGATCATGAACTATCATGGTCAGGTTACTATACGAGCAAGGGTGACAGACAGTCGTGGGCGAACAAGTAACACGATAGAGCGAACTGTGACAGTATTGGAATATTTTGCACCAGCTTTCAACTTTAGCGTGGAACGTTCAGGAGCAACCTCAAGCACATTCTCTATCCTCAGAAACGCTCGTATTGCTCCGCTGACCGTTGGCGGCAGTCAGAGAAATACAATGTCTTTAACTTTTCGTGTAGCTCCAGCTGATAGCAATAATTACACGACAGACAACGGTCCGGCATCTGGTACTTTTACGACCTTGGCGAGCCTAACAAATTCACTGGCCAATCTATCAGGGACTTATTCTTCCGATAAGTCGTGGGATGTCATAGGAATACTTGAAGACAAGTTCACTCGTTCGGAGTTTAAAATCAAAATTTCGACCGAAGCGGTAGTATTCAGCTACGAGAAGGGCAACCGCTTTGCGGTCGGTAAAATCGTAGATACGAACCTTCCGGGAGGGTCTGTAGAGTCAACTGGTGGATATTACTTGAACGGTAAGTCGATTCAACATCATCGATTGACAGAGAACACCGGTCAAGCTATACCGGCTTTTAGCGATTGGAATAATTACGTTGATACTGGCTTTTACTACGGAGAGCGCATGGCTAATCAGCCTCCGTTTGATGGGCAGAATCAATGGAAGTACATCAAAGTAAGCAAGCACGATAATGATTGGGTACTCCAGGAGTCGATTGACTTTAGTGGTATGGTGTCTTGCTATCGAGTGAAGATAGCTGGCAGTTGGCAACCGTGGAAAATGGTGGTGACAGAAGACCATCCACTTTTGCAAGAAAAACCACTAAAGACATTGACGATGGGATTTCCGTATGGGCTTAATGCGACATTGATACGCAAGGATAGCCTGGTTACCATCACGCTTAATCGTCGCATTACCAACATTGATGTCTTTGAGTATAGTCAGATGGTTGAGACTATCCCGTTAGGGTATCGTCCG
Source organism: Streptococcus sp. 2021WUSS126 (assembly GCF_044427255.1). Classification (NCBI taxonomy): domain Bacteria; kingdom Bacillati; phylum Bacillota; class Bacilli; order Lactobacillales; family Streptococcaceae; genus Streptococcus; species Streptococcus sp. 2021WUSS126. Next base: position 70,410 of record NZ_JAOTGI010000004.1, read on the forward strand.
ACTGTTGAGACGCACATGCTTATGGCACCGAATGTAGGCAGCTTTACAAAATCGCCATCAATATTGCATTTTGCATCAGATGGAAAAATCAGATTAACAAATGGGACTGGCGGTGCTCATGTATATACTGGCACAATTACATACATCACTAATGACCCATATCCAGCATAGAAAGGAATAGTTATGAGGTTAAAATTTGGAAACAAATCGTTGGAATATACGCAAGGGGAACATCCGAAAACTAGAGTATTACTTATCAATGATGAAGGAGCTATGTATCCCATCTATTTTGATAAGGAAGCTATTGATAAGTCGGATGCAGAACTATTTGAGTTGGGACTCGAAAAAATCTATCAGGACAATTTCCCAAACAGAGCAGAAGATGAGAAATTCAATGAAATTGGCAAGCGTCTTGCCAAGGTTGATGATATTACCGAAGAAGCTACAAAGAATCTTGAAAAGGTTAAAGAGCAAGTAAAATTGTCCGCAGCTTCCCGTTCATCATTCTTGAAAATTACCGTCCTGCTCTATGAGAAAGGAATCCTTACCGATGAAGAACTTTTTGCGACAGGTATCTTTGATGATGAATCTGAAGATAGTCCTGAAACTGATATTTAATAAAGATAGGAGAATTGACATGATGATTAAATTATATGCTCTAGAAGTTATGGAAGGCAACATGAAATGGAAGGATATTAAATTTAGTCCAATTATTAAGGACCGAATCAAATCCTACATTCGCAAGCTAGTTGAAGATGATGAAATCTTTAACGAATTGACTAAGGAAGGATAGCCTATGGTCGAAGAACCAAATCTTTTCATCCAAATTTTGCATGCAGCAACACCTCTCGCTGGAACATTAGTGACGGCGATTGGTGGGGTTGCCATCGCAAAGATTGGAGCGAACAATAAGAACGAACTAACGGCTATCAATGCTCGTCTAACGAGTTTGCAAAAGGTTGCGGATGACAACAAGTCGACTGGTGAAGCGATTAAGTATGATGTCGAAAATCTCAAAACGAGTAGCCGTAGTAGTCGTCGTTATGTCCTCTATCGCGATTTGGACGCTGCCATCGAGCGAGGATGGACAACTCTTGAAGAACGTCGGGAAATCGCCAAGCTGTTTGAATCGTATAAGGTTTTAGGCGGCAATGGCGAAATTGAAACTATGTATGGCATATATTGTGAGTTGCCATTGAAGAAGGAGAATTGATATGAATCAACTTACTGAACTTATTATTGGCTCGGCTACAGGTATTTTTGCTATTGTAGCCGGAATGATTGTCCATGAGGTCAAAAAGTATCTGATTGCCAAGGGCGGTAAGCGAGCGGTCGAAATTACGGAGATTTTGGCACGGAATGCCGTCAACGCAGTTGAGCAGATTACAAAACTAGACCAAGAACATCATGTTGATAAGCTAGATATGGCTAAACGTCGTGTAACAGGTCAGTTGGCCAAGTACAATATCTATATGACTGATACACAGTTAGAGACCTTTATCGAATCAGCGGTGAAGCAAATGAACGATGCGTGGAAGGGAGAGGAGCATGACAACAGTAAATGAAGTAGTCAATTTTGCTAAAGACCTAGCCAATCGAGGTCAAGGTGTAGACTATGATGGTTGGTACGGTAATCAATGTGTAGACTTGCCTAACTGGATTTGTGGCAAATTCTTCGGTAAGGCTCTTTGGGGCAATGCGATTGATTTGATTAAATCAGCCGAGCAACACGGATTTGAGGTACATTACATGCCGACCTCGGAACGTCCACAGGAAGGTGCTATATTTGTGAAAGATTACGTTGCTGGCGACGGTATCAACTATGGGCATACTGGTCTAATTATCTGGGTCAATGGCAATACTGTCCAAACCATCGAGCAGAACCTAGTTGGCAATCTGTCTGTCGGAGGTCCTGCTCAGTATTCTAGTCAGCAAATCAGCAATCTTGTTGGTTGGTTTTATCCACCTTACAGTGACTCTACCGCAGTGGCAACACAGGCAAGCAGTGGCAATCTCGGTAAGGTCAAAGACGAGCAGGGGACAATGACCGTTAAAGTATCTCTGCTCAATGTCCGAGACGAGCCTGGTCTAGACGGTAAAGTTGTAGCTACTTACACTTATGACGAGCAGTTTAATTATGATTCGGTCTATATTGCCGATGGATACATTTGGGTATCGTATGTTAGCCGTAGCGGTGTACGTCGCTATGTAGCAGCAGGAGAGGAGTCGAATCGGCGCAACGTGGTGCCTTATGGTACGTTTAAATAGATTTTTACCCAGCGGTCTGCTGGGCTTTTTTTGTTGCCCGAATTTCAAAAAATCGGCGTTTTTTTGATTTTCGATAACAAAATAATTGTCTTTTCTACGAACATTTTGCAAAATTGCCGTTTTTGTGGACATAAAAAAGACCCTATTGTTAGGGTCGTAATGTTGGCTCAAACTCGTTCTGATTCCATGATTGCCATCATTCTCCATTGGGCATAGGTTACAATAGAGCGTCTAAAGAAGTTCAGGTCGCCAAATGATATGTAATCTTGGATGATAGGTTCGTTATCTTCAGCTTTAGTTAATTTTACAAACACGTCCCCGTCGTAGTCTTTGTAAACATCTAGCTTGATTCTATATCCGGTTTTTATTGCGTTGATATAGGCGGCCAGCTCTTTATCGTCCCAAATATTTTGCTCAAAAAATAGTTTGTCATTCGGTGTTAATGCTTTGTAGTTTGCCATGGCATCTACCTCTTTCTATGTTATTATTTTGTAAATTCTGTAAAATTATTCCTGTAGGAGTACCCTAATATTTCCAGTTGGTTCATTATATCCATGCCAATAGCTGTATAGTCTTGATTGTTCAAATCAATGCGGATATTGTAGACGCTCATTATTTTGTTAATTGCTACACGCCAACGCTTACCAAAAGTTCCGTTTGAGTAAGATGCAACGGCCATACGTTTTGGGTCTCGTTGTATGTTTTTTAGCGAGATTTCAAAGGTGGTTTCGGTTGATAATGCTAGGGTTGCCAATTGCTCGTAAGTCATGATATTTACCTCCTAGAGGGCTATCGCCCTTGTTATTTATTTTTTATGGCTAGCAGACCCTTGCAAGTCTGCCGACAGCTTTAACTGTGTAGCCTTATTTAATTCTAATGTGTGCTAACGGCACTTGGATGTATTTATAGACCAAGTGACTGCCTAATGTCTCTTGATATGTACTACCATCTTCGAATGTGGTAGTAACTGGGATTTGGCTGGTACCAAATAGTGTGATAATGATGAGCAGGATTGTGATTAGTTTTTTCATTATGTCGCCTCTCTTTCTTAAATTATTTCTAGGGGATGTTGAACGCTGTCAAAATTGGAATAATCAGCCAATTCCCAAGCGGTATCGCGGATGATTTCGTCTGTCAGTTCATCGAATTCTTTGCCAAGCATAATTTCAGCTAACCATGTGAAGATGAATGTGTTGTCTGCTTTGCTCTTTGCGTAAGCGTTCAAAGCAGAAGATAGACCGATAAAGTCCCCCTCATCTTCAAATTCGATTGCGTCTGCTGGATCAAAATTCTCAATAGCAGCAATAAGAGCATCTGTAGGATTAGCGAATGATTTGTTGAAAAGTGTAACTGCCATGGTATCTACCTCTTTCTGTTTAGTTGTATTTTGTTATATCTTCGTAAAATTGATTCTCAAGGGCTATGATTCTTTGAGATAACTCAGCGGAGTCAACCTCAAATAGTTCAATATCGCAGTTGCCGAAGTGAAGAACTTTCGGGATTTCTTCACTTCCTTTGCAACGTTTTTTGATGGCTCTGGCTGTATCTGCATCAGATAGGATGCAGTAGTTTTCTTGTTTATGGTTGATATACAATCCTGATAATTGTTTCATATTACTAACTCCTTTTTAGTGTTGGCTTCTGTAAGGGTCGTTCATTTCGTCTTCTGCTTGTTTATACATTCCTTTCGCAAACCGGTCTGCAATACGACATGATGCGCTGGAATAGCTGTTTAAAGTGATGCAATATTCCGAACCGTCTCTCATGTAGCATTGAGTTTTTTTATTTTTTAAAATAGTTCCTTTGTCGTATCCGTTTAATTTTTCGATTGTTATAGTTTTGGCTGTTACTTTGATGACTTTATAAAAATCATAATTAGTTTGGTCGTATCCCCAAACAGCGCATAGTATATCACCAACTAGAGCGCCGTGTTGATTGATACTTGTTTCAACGCTAATTTTTGTTTTATTAGGCTTCAAGCTTTCTTGGCGTTTAGCGTTAAATGCTTTAATGCGTTCGTTCATTGCGATTAATTCGGGTGTTAAGTTTGTCATGATATTTACCTCTTTCTTATACGTATAGTGCTTTAGCCATTTGTGATAAATCTCTTAGATATGCATAGAACTCTTCAAGTAGTTCCTCTTCGTTGCCGTGGTCAGCAACTTCATCAAAATAGGCTTTCATTTCGTTGTCAAATGTTTCGAAATAAGTGGTTAGCATTTGTTTTACAGGATAATCTTTAGATTCTGTTGCTAGGTTGTAAAAATTTTCTTTTGCTTCGATTGCGTTTGTTAAGTGTTTCATGCTATGTACCTTCTTTCTTTTTTGAGGTACGCAAAAAGCGTACTTGACTAGACCAAGCACGCATGATACAATATTAGTATCTTACATGCTTAGCGTGTGAGTGGAGTGACTTGTAACAACTCGGATTGGCGTTTGACTTGTTACAGGTCTTTTTTTATTTGTCTTTATTATATTCCACTTGGGAAATATTGTCAACAGTTTTTTTTATTTTTTTTTCTAAAAGATTTAAACCATCAAAAATCGCTTGACGTCTGGTGCTTTGGTTAGCTTCGGCTAGTTCAGTCAGGTAGTTATAATCTTCAATTCTTAAATCTAGTGTTATCTGTTTTCGTTCAGTTCGTCCTTTCGGTCTACCTCTTGGGCGTTTCGTTTCTTGCATTGGCTTACCTCTTATGATATAATATTTACAAGGATAGCAAGCGGAAGAAGTTCCGCCTGCTTTGTGAGGTTTAGAGATGTTTTATTATCTCCAAGATGATTTGAGCAACGATTTGAAAGAATCTAGCTATTGCAGTAGCAAGTTCAATCAGTTTGAGATGGTCAACATCTCTTTTCTTTTGCCTTTTCAAGAGCCTCACCCCCTTTCCTTGTATGATAAGGGGCGAAAGTTATTCGATTAACTTTCTGAGTTTATTATATTCCACTTGGGAAATATTGTCAAGCATTTTTATAAAAATTTTTGAAATATTTTTTTCAAGTGTTCAGAAACCGCATAGAATCAGGTTTTTCAAGGTCTATCCAGATGACGGATAGGCTTATTTTTTTTATAACAAGACGGCAAGCAACAGAATTTTTTTCGCTTTAATGGTAGAAACATTATAAAATATTCGTCTGTAAATGTTCGGATAACGCTGTAAAATTAAGCGTTTGACGGTGTTGGAACAGTGGTAAATGCAGGTAAAACTTGACAATAACTGTAAAACTAAAATAACGCTAGCAAACGATAAAACGGTAGGGGGAGGTGAAAATCGGGAAAATACCCCTATCTTTTTTGAACGGGGGTAGGTTTGTTCGGGAATCAACGACGCTGCCCTTTTCTGTGCACAATTTTCCCTTTTTGAAATTTTTGAAGTGTCAATTTTTTGTAAACTTATATGTGTAAACCGAAAAAAGCACAAATAAAAAACCATTGATATATGGTCTGAATTTTATAAACTCATCTTGCCTGCCGAGTAAATTTACTACCCTTTTTGTGATTTTTACTACCCCGCGACCGTTCTAGAACGGCATAGAGCGGTATTGCAGAATTGAGAAAAGCGTTGATTTAACTTGGTTTTTCGGTTATATCTTGATAAAACACAAGTGACATTATATACTAGATAGGTATAAAATTTAGAAAGGTTCTGTTTTGGGGTATTCCCAAACAGTAGTCAGATCTTCTGGCTAGAGGTATTAGTTTCATGTCTCAAACCCACATTAATGTTATCGGAGCTGGCTTGGCTGGCTCAGAAGCTGCTTATCAGATTGCTAAACGCGGCATTCCTGTCAAACTCTACGAGATGCGGGGAGTCAAGCCGACCCCTCAGCACAAGACGGACAAGTTTGCTGAGTTGGTTTGTTCCAATTCATTCCGTGGTGATAGTTTGACCAACGCTGTCGGTCTGCTCAAGGAAGAAATGCGTCGTTTGGATTCCATTATCATGCGAGCTGGCGAGGCCCACCGTGTGCCTGCTGGCGGGGCTATGGCCATGGACCGTGAGAATTTTTCTCAAGCAGTCACAGATGAGATTCACAACCACCCGCTAATTGAGGTCATTCGTGGCGAGATTACTGAGATTCCCGAAGATGCGATTACAGTTATCGCGACAGGACCATTGACATCTGACGCCTTGGCGGAGAAGATTCACGCCCTCAACGGTGGCGACGGTTTTTACTTCTACGATGCGGCAGCGCCGATTGTGGACAGCTCGACCATTAACATGGACTTGGTTTATCTTAAGTCCCGTTACGACAAGGGAGAGGCTGCCTATCTCAATGCTCCGATGAATAAGGAGCAGTTCACCGCTTTCTATGAGGCCTTGATTTCAGCCGAGGAAGCACCGCTTAACTCCTTTGAAAAAGAAAAATACTTTGAAGGCTGTATGCCCATTGAGGTTATGGCCAAACGTGGCATTAAAACCATGTTATATGGCCCAATGAAGCCAGTTGGTCTGGAATATCCAGAAGATTACAAGGGACCACGTGATGGCGAATATAAGACACCTTACGCAGTTGTGCAGCTCCGTCAGGACAACGCAGCAGGTAGCCTTTACAACATTGTTGGCTTCCAAACTCATCTCAAGTGGGGTGAGCAGAAGCGGGTCTTCCAGATGATTCCAGGGCTTGAAAATGCGGAGTTTGTCCGCTACGGCGTTATGCACCGCAATTCCTACATGGATTCGCCAAACTTATTGGAACAGACCTTTGCGACCAAGAAAAATCCTAATCTTTTCTTTGCAGGTCAAATGACAGGAGTAGAAGGCTATGTCGAGTCTGCCGCCTCTGGCTTAGTGGCCGGTATCAACGCTGTTCGCCGTTTCCGTGGCGAAGACCCAGTCATCTTCCCACAGACCACAGCTATCGGAGCTCTGCCATTCTACATCACCCACACCGAAAGCAAGCACTTCCAGCCTATGAATGTCAACTTTGGCATCATCAAGGAGCTGGACGGTCCGCGTATCCGCGATAAGAAAGAGCGTTATGAAGCAATAGCAGAGCGTTCCCTCAAGGATTTGGAAGAATTTTTGGCGGTTTAAACCGATAGTTTTCTGACGGAAAGTATCGGGAAAACTTGGATGTTAGATGATAAACTGATAGGGAAAGGAGAAGTTGATGATAAAAGAGTTCAATACAACCATACGTTATCTAGAGTCCGTTTTAGAAAGCGAAATCGATGAACGGGAATTTTTGCGAATATCAGGATATTCCCTTCCTATGTTTAGTCGACTCTTTTCGATCCTGACAGATATGTCCTTGTCTGAATACATTCGGTTACGAAAGTTAACGCGAGCTGCTATGGACATTCGTGAAGGAGAAGCAAAGATTATAGATATAGCGCTTAAATATGGGTATGAGTCTTCAGATTCTTTTGCATTTGCCTTCAAGCAATTTCATCAGATTTCTCCCAGTCAAGTACGCAAGGGCTTTCCCTTTAAGGTCGTCTTACCCTTGCAACTATCATTAACTGTCCAAGGAGGTAAAGAAATGGATGTTCGTATTGAAAAGAAGGCTAGTTTTACAGTTGCTGGGCTTCTTCGCACAGCAATCAGTAATGAAGTGTGTCCGCAGGTATGGGAAGACTTGTTCAAGAATCATACTTATGAAGAGTTAGCTACTCTAGGAAGTGGGCAGTCCTTTGGAGTTTGTACATTAGCTCAAGTGGACGAGACGATTAATTATATGGCTGCTTATGATGTCACAGATAGGGAAAAAGCGACTAAGTTAGGCTTAGAACTTCTTGATGTTCACGAAGCTGACTATGCTATTTTTACCCTAACAGGTCCCATCCCTCAATCTATTCATGCAGGATGGCGTTATGCGCTAGAAACTTTTTTTCCTGAACACGGCTATCGCCATTCAGGTGCACCAGATTTTGAGTACTATTTTGAAGGAGAGATGAGTTCCCCAGACTACCAAATGGAACTCTGGATTCCCATTGTGAAAGCATAATGTACAGGACACCTTCGGGTGTCTTTTGCTATGATTGACATTTTTCCTATTTCAGACTATAATGTTTACATAGTAAACATGGAGAGGTGATAGAAATGCCAACCTTATCAAAACCAATTGCGGTGCGATTTGATGAAGATTTGGTCCAGTTGATTGAAGAAGTATCTGCTGGGCAACACATGACCAAGACGGACTTCATTCGGGAAGCCGTTTTAGAGAAGCTAGAAGATATGTACGATCTTGCCAAGGCAGAAAAAACCTACAAAGAGTGGGTTGACAGCGGTAAGAAAACCTATAGTCACGAAGAAATGATGAAGCGCTATGGCTAAGTATCGTGTAGACTATGCCCCTAGTTTCTTCGAAGATATGGATAAGCTCGACAAGGGAAGCAGTCGGCAAATTGCCAGGTGGATTGATAAGCATCTGGTGGATGTGGATTTTCCACGTTCTCCTGGAAAGTATCTGACGGGCGATTTAGCTGGCTATGTCCGCTTTCGTGTCGGAAACTATCGTATCATTGCTGTCGTTGACGAAGGAGAACTGGTCTTGCTCAATCTCCATGTCGGACATCGCTCTGATATTTATAAGAAGTTGAAATAATCTCTTTTCAACCCAGACACCTTCGGGTGTCTTTTGTGTTATACTGGGGTTAGAAAAGCGAAGGAGAAACACGATGCACCACCATACTTGGAAGGGAATTATTCTACAGAAACAAGGCCTGCTAAAACCTCAATCTGTCCAGCAGATCTGCCAAAATATCAATGGCTTGCAGGCCCAGTTTCAGCCCTATGTTCATGTCGGATTTCGCAACCGTATGACAGCGGAGGATTTCCATGAGGGAAGCTGGCAGGAGGAGCTGACACGCCAGTGGTCCATTCGGCGAACGGTCCATGCCTATCTCAAGTCGGAAATTCCCCTCTATATCCATGAGGGGCGGCTGGCCAGCACCGATTACCTCAAGACAGAAGGACGGGACGGGTTTAGCCCTCATACCAAGCAGAAGTACCACCAGCTGATTTTAGAAGCCCTTGAGCAAGGTCCGATGACCCGCGAGGAGCTCAAGGCCCTTTGCCGTGCGGAAAAGATGACGCAGGAAGAGGAGAAGCAGGTCTTTAATGCCTGGGGCGGCCTCTTTCGCTACATGGTCGAGCGTGGGGAAGTCTACCAAGAGTACGGAGCCAAGCGTTTTCATCGTCTGACAGACTTTCGGCCACTTTCGCGGGAAAAAGCAGAGCTGGAAATCGCTCGACGGTATTTTTCAGGTTTTGGACCTGTCAGCCTAGCTGATGCCCGTTACTATTTCAAGGAAAATAAATCTACGGTCCTAAAATGGATGAAGCAATTAGATCTGAAAACTCTTGAAGTAGCAGGAGAAGAACGCTTTTATCTGGGAGAATTAGAAGAAGCAGAACTGTCTGACTGCCTCTTCGTTGCAGGATTTGACCAACTTTTGCTAGGTTATGAAAAGAAAGCTAATCCCTTTTTTAATCCTAAATACATCCGTAATATCTATACTTTGACGGGTATTGTCAAACCTGTTGTATTTTATAAAGGGCGATTTGTGGCAACCTGGAAACGAGATAAAGGTACCATTTTACTAGATATTTTTGAAGACATCACACAACAAGAAGAAAAAGAATTGGATCATTACCGCCAAATGTATGAGAAAATTCTGTGACATTAACTAACTATGTTCGGAAAATCCGAAAATTGCAAATAAATAACTAAATTTTCTGAATATTCCAGAAAAACTATGATATAATACTTAAAATACGTAAGGAAGAGATAGATATGAATAAGTCTTACTTTTATTTGGACATGAGAACTCATGAATTAGATGTACCATTTACAGGAAGAAAACGTCGAGTCCGTGTTTTATTGCCGAAAGGATATGCTGAAAATACAGAAGAGACCTATCCCGTTGTCTATTTCCACGATGGGCAAAATGTACTCTACAGTAAGGAAGCTTTTTCAGGTCATTCATGGAAAGTCATCCCAACTATTAAGCGTAATCCAGACATTGCAAAAATGATCGTAGTGGCTATTGATAATGATGGTGCTGATCGCATGCATGAATACGCTGCTTGGAAGTTTAGTGAGATGGGGATTCCTGGCGTGCAGTTCGGTGGTAAGGGAACCTTGTATGCCGAATTTGTGATGGATGTCGTCAAACCATTTATTGATCAAGAATACCGGACAAAATCTGATAAAGTTCACACTGCAATGATTGGCTCATCGTTGGGAGGCAATATCACCCAGTTTATGGGATTGGCTTATCAGAACCAGATTGGCTGTCTAGGAGTATTTTCATCTGCCAACTGGCTTCATCAAGATGCTTTCGACCGTTATATTGAACGTCAACAATTAGACTCAGATCAACGTGTCTACATCTATGTTGGGACAGAAGAAGCAGATGATACAGATAAAACGCTCATGGCTGGCAATATCAAACAAGCCTATATTAATTCGTCTTTAAGCTATTATCGTCAGTTGATTGCTGGCGGTGTTGAATTGGACAATATCGCCTTGGAAGTTGTTTCGGGAGCTGTTCACAATGAGGAGGCTTGGGCGCTCTATTTGCCAGCTTGCCTACGATTCCTAAGCGAACATTGGTCATAAAAAAATATACAAATAGGAGGCTTTACTATGCACGTTGAATTTTTAAGTCATTGGTCTGGAAATCTTGGCCGAGAAATGAATCTAAATCGTTATGGTCATGCAGGGATTCCTGTTGTTGTCTTTGCCTCATCTGGCGGTTCTTATAATGAATATGCTGATTTTGGTATGATTGAAGCTTGTCGTGGCTCTATTGAAGCTGGTCATGTTCAATTTTTCACCTTAACGAGTTACGATAGTGAAAGCTGGTTGGCGGACTGGAAGTCTATTCATGACAAAGCAGAAGCTCACCGCGCCTACGAACGCTATGTGATTGAAGAAGCGATTCCATTTATCAAACATAAAACAGGCTGGTTTGATGGCATGATGACGACTGGTTGCTCGATGGGTGCCTACCACGCGCTGAATTTCTTCCTTCAGCATCCAGATGTTTTCACAAAAGTTATCGCTCTATCAGGTGTCTATGACGCTCGTTTCTTCAACAACAATCAAGACTATGGCAATGACGATGCTGTTTATCAAAACTCACCATCAGATTACATTTGGAACCAAAACGACGGCTGGTTTATTGATAAATACCGTCAGGCAGATATTATTGTCTGTACAGGTTTAGGTGATTGGGAACAAGACGGCTTGGACTCATTCTACAACCTCAAACGTGCCTTTGAAGAGAAGAATATCCCAGCTTGGTTTGATACTTGGGGAACAGATGTGGCCCACGACTGGGTTTGGTGGAGAAAACAAATGCCATTCTTCCTCCATTCTATCGGACTTTAAGCTAGAAAGGACTACCTATGAATTATCTCGTTATTTCACCTTTTTATCCAGAAAATTTTCAACCATTCACCATTGAATTGGCTAAAAAAGAAGGCGTTACGGTCCTAGGTATCGGGCAAGAACCGTACGATCAATTGCCAGAAGAACTTCGCAATGCTCTTACAGAATACTTCCGTGTGGAAGACTTGGAAAATATTGATGAAGTCAAGCGTGCAGCTGCCTTCTTGATATACAAGCATGGTCCAATTGACCGTGTAGAATCCCACAATGAACATTGGCTTGAAAATGATGTCGAACTCCGTGAACAATTTAATATTTTTGGAGCTAAGCCAAGTCATCTTAAAAAGACAAAATTCAAGTCTGAAATGAAGAAATATTTCTCCAAAGCAGGTGTTCCTGTTGTGCCAGGTATGGTCGTCAAATCGGAGAAAGACATTGATAAGGCTGTTAAGACAATTGGCTTCCCAATGATTGCCAAGCCTGACAATGGTGTTGGAGCATCAGGTACCTTTAAATTGACCCAAAAAGCTGACTTGGGAACCTTTAAAGAGGCTTGGGATGGACAAACAGCATATTTCTTTGAAAAATTTGTCAATTCAAGCATTATTACAACCTATGATGGATTGGTGGACAGCAAGGGAAATGTTGTTTTCGAAACAGGTTTGACCTATGTTCACACTCCGCTGGAACTGATGTTGTCTAGAAAGGACAATGCTTACTTCATCGAGAAAGAACTGGATCCAAAACTAGTAAAATATGGTCGCGCGATTATCAAAGCCTTCGGTATGAAAGAGCGTTTCTTCCATATTGAATTTTTTAAGGATGGTAAAGATTATATTGCTATTGAATACAATAACCGTATGGCTGGTGGCTTCACTGTAGAAGCTTACAACTATGCTCATTCGATTGACCTTTTCCGTGATTATGCCAATGTAGTGACAGGTGGAACAGTTGAGGAGCGTAGATTTGAACCTCAATACTGCTTGGTAGCAACTCGCCGAGATACGACCGAATATGTTCACTCAGCAGATGACATTCATCAACGATTTGCTGGCAAGATTAAGACCGTCAAACGCATGCCAGATGCCTTTGCTGAATTGCAAGGAAATGATGCTTATCTTCTCGTGACTGAGAGCAAGGAAGAATTAGACGACATGATTGCCTTTATTGGGGAGACAAAATAGACTAGATTGAAAGACGCCAGAAATGGTGTCTTTTTTTCTTTCCTTACAAAGCTGTAAGTTTTTTAATCAGAACTGTAAGAGAGCGCAAGTGGGATATTTTCTATAATAGACTCATAAGAAAGAGAAAGAAGGAAATTATATGTCATTCAAATTTTTACAAGCCAAGCAAATGTTTGATAAATCACAAGAAAGCAACCATTTAGAAGAGCAAGAAAAACAAGCTGAATTTTTATTTGAACTGGAACATGAATTGTTGCACCGCAACTGGATGTATTAGGAGGAGATTATTTTGAAAACTTACAATGCTTATCAACTGAAACTGGCTATGGCTGGCTTGATGGTTCTGGATCATCTGGATATCATTCCAGGTTTTATCCCAAATCAACTTGGCTTGGTCTTTCACATGATGACTCGCTGTGTCGCAGTTTTCTTTGCCTACATGTTGGTTGAAGGCTATCTTCATACGAGTAATGTCAAAGCCTATTTGTTACGGCTGTATGGGGCAGCAGGAATCATGGCTCTTGGCAATACTCTGCTAAACAATTTTTACCAGTCAAAAGAGATTTACATGAGCAACAATATCTTTATGACCCTAGCAGTCGGATTAACTTTACTGGTTTGTCTTAGAAATTTTGCTGAACATAGTAGAAAGCAACAAATCGTTCAGGTCGTGCTGGCAGGTTTATTGACAATCTTAGGAGCTTTGTTCACAGAAGGGGGTTCGGTGGTCTTGCCCTTCATCCTCATTACATATATGGGACGCAAATCATTAGTTAAACGCAACATCGCTTATGGAATATTGGCCCTATTGTTACTATTTTTGTCCTATCAACCTTATGAAACTATTGAGGTGACCGTTCAGATGATGCTCTACAATGCTGACTGGTTATTTATCTTGGTCTTGCCAATTCTTAGTCTTTATAATGGACAAGCAGGGCCCCGCACAGCATTTTCACGCTATTTCTTTTACATTTTCTATCCGCTACACTTGTGGCTACTGGCAACCATTGCCTTCTTTATCTAACCTTACAATCTTGTAAGTTTTTAGGTCAGAATTGTAAGAGAAGGCAGATAGAATATTTTCTATAATAGACTCATAAGAAAGAGAAAGAAGGAAAATACATGTCATTCAAATTTTTACAAGCCAAGAAAATGGAAGAAAAGGTATTCTCAGAAAAAAAGAAAGCTGAACTCTTGGAACAAGCCTTATTCTTAGAAGAGCTCGCCCATGATTTGCAAAGTATAAGATTTATGGCATACTAGAGGGAGGAAACTATGAAAAAGAAAGTATTTGGCTTGCTAGCTTTGGGCAGTATAATGCTAACCGCTTGTTCTTCTTCTTCAGCAGGCCTTAGCTTTGATGAGGGCTATCAAACTTTCCATTACAAGGGAAAAGACTATGCCGTTAGCAAACAGGAAGTTGCCAAAGATAGTATTCGAGGAACAGAAGTTAAGTTTATGGAATGGCCTGTTGTCAAAGAAGAAGGGACAGTGAAAAAGACAGTGTCCTTGAATAATCTCTATGTAACATCCAGCAATGACTGGGCCATCGGTGTCCAGGATGGTTATTATAAGGTGGATTTAGAAGATAATATTGCTGAATCAGACCGAATCGACTATCAAGCATTACTTGATACAGTTGATTTATCCAAAGAAAACAATTAGGAGTTTGTATGTTATTAGAAATCAATCATTTAGAAAAAGTTTACCGCACGCGCTTTTCAAAAGAGGAAACTCGTGCCTTGCAAGATGTGGATTTTAAGGTAGAAGAGGGCGAGTTTATCGCCATCATGGGTGAAAGTGGTTCAGGTAAGACGACTTTGCTCAACATTCTAGCAACCCTGGACAAGCCGACGAGGGGCTCTGTTATCTTAAACAATCAGGATATTACTAAAATCAAGGAAAGCAAGCTAGCAGATTTCCGTTTGCGTAACCTAGGTTTTGTCTTCCAAGATTTTAATCTCTTGGACACCCTGTCCATCCAAGACAATATCTTTTTACCTCTGGTATTGGCCCGTACCAGCCATGAGGAAATGGAAAAACGTTTGAAGGTTTTAGCACCAAAACTGCGGATTCAAGATTTGCTGAAAAAACGTCCTTTTGAACTGTCTGGTGGACAAAAGCAGCGCGTGGCCATTGCCCGTAGTTTGATTACCCAGCCACAAATTGTCCTAGCGGACGAACCGACAGCTGCCCTAGATTACCGCAATTCGGAAGACTTGCTGAATTTGTTTGAAGACATTAACCTAGACGGACAAACCATTCTCATGGTGACCCACTCAGCCAACGCAGCCAGCCATGCCAAACGTGTTCTCTTTATCAAGGATGGTCGGATTTTCCACCAATTGTACAAGGCAGGCAAGAGCAATCAAGACTTTGTCAAGGAAATTTCGCTCAATATGTCTGCACTTTTAGGGGGTGAGTAGATGTTTTACCTCAAACTTGCTGGGCAAAATATCCGGAAATCCATGGGTGTCTTTGCTCCTTTTGTTTTAGCCAGTCTGGTCCTCTTTACCTTGATTTGTTCCATGTTCTTGCTCATGCTGAGTCCGGTCATGAAAACCATGGGAACAGGGGCAGTCTCTATCGGGCTGGGTGTCGTTGTATTGACCATTTTCTCGCTGATTATGGAAATATACAGCTTTAATTTCCTCATGCAACAACGGACTAGAGAGTTCGGGCTCTACAATATGCTGGGGATGAACAAGAAGAAGGTAGCCTTGGTTGCTAGTATTGAATTGCTGTTCATCTTCCTCTTGGTTGTTGTGATTGGCTCAGCCTTGGCTGGTGTATTTTCAAATGTTCTCTATTTGATTTTTGTGAATCTGACCAATTTTAGTGACTTACACTTTAGTATTTCAGCTCTGGCATTTGTCATGACCGCCTTTCTCTTTGCAGGCATCTTCTTCATCTTAGAAATACTGGCTATTCGTACCATTGGCAAGACCAGTCCGCTGATTTTGTTCCGAGCTAGTGAAAAAGGGGAAAAAGAGCCACGTGGGAATCTCCTCTTGGCAGCACTTGCTGTCCTTAGCCTAGGTGTTGGATACTACCTGTCACTTTCGTCTCAATCGGCAGGTCTGGCTGTTATCTATCGTTTCTTTATCGCTGTGCTCTTTGTCATTGCGGGGACCTACTTGTTCTACATCAGCTTTATGACTTGGTATTTGAAGGCTCGGCGGAAAAACAAACGCTATTTCTACACGCCAGAGCATTTTATTACTACATCGCAGATGATTTTTCGGATGAAGCAGCACGCAACAGGCTTGGCCAATATCACGCTACTTGCGGTCATGGCCTTTGTCACCATTGCGACAACGACTTCCCTCTATACAGGCATGGCAAATATGACCAGTGGACTTTATCCAAAGGAAACATCTATTACCTATCATGTTGCGGATAGAAGTCAAGGGGAAAGTGCCTATCAGCAATCGGTGCTCAGCCATTTTCCAGAAAAAGCCAATGACAGCTTATCTTATCTGACCTATCAAGCTGGTTTGGTCTATGATGGTGGCAAGGAGATTGTCATCAGTCCAGAAACCATTGCCAATCCAGACTTTAGTAAGATGGCCTTTACCTACTTCATCACCCAAGAAGATTTCAGAAAGTTGGGCAATGACTTGCCAGAACTGGCTGCCAATCAAGTTGCCTTTATGCGTCCGAGTGAAAAGCCTTTGCTAGAGAAAGTCACTTTGGGTGATAGTAGCTTTGAGAACGTAGCCAATCTTGATACAGCTATTTTCCCAGACATCACCAATACGCTCAATGCTGCCGTCATGGTGGTCAGTGATGATAGTGTCTTGGAAACCATTCGCAGTTACTATGAGTCAAATAATCCGCAAGGCTATCAGGTTAGTCTGGACTACCGTGTCTTTACCGACATGACCAATGAGGAACTAGCGAAAGTCGGTGAACAGGCAGGTGATGCCTACAATATCAGCGATGCTAGTGGAGAATCTTTTGGTTACGTCATGCAAAAAACAGACTTCAATAATATGATCATGGGCTTTACAGGTGGATTCCTCTTCACAGGCTTCTTGTTGGGCATTAGTTTCTTGCTGGGTGCTGCCTTGATTATCTACTACAAGCAGTATTCGGAAGGGCATGAGGACAAGAAATCCTACAAGATTTTACAGGAAGTGGGGATGAGCCAGCAGGCTGTCAAGAAAACCATCAACTCTCAAACACTCTTGGTCTTCTTTATGCCTTTAGCTATGGCGACCTTGCACTTTGTCGTCGCCCTGGTCATGCTCAAACAAATGTTGATGGTGTTTGGTGTGGTTTCTTCTAGCATGATTTACACGGTTAGTGGTATTACATTGCTTGTAATTGCCTTGATCTACTTTATCATTTACAAGTGGACCAGTCGAACCTATTATCGCATTATTGAACGGTAGTGGGTATAAAGAATAAATTGAAACATGTAGAAATTGAAAATCGTTTCTACATTTTTTTGTTACACACAAGTGTTTCTGGAAAAGAAGAAATGAACATGCTATACTTACATAAGTGGTAAGAACCTGTATTCACAGTTCAGTTTTTCCAACTAAGGCTAGTTTTTCAGTTACTCATCGTTAGTTTTTTTCAAAATATAGTCAATATTTCCTAAAAAACTGCCTTGATTAGCGAAAAACTATCTCTTATCTAAAAAGCAATTTACTTGTGAATGACGGTTCTAAGTATTTTCGAGGTTAGTTTATGGGCAAATTATTAGCAACAAGAATGCGTAGCAGAAGGAAAGAATTAAAATTATCGCAAACTGAATTAGCGGAAGGGATTTGTGAACAGACGCAGATTAGCCGAATCGAACGTGATATAGAATACAGTCCTGGTGCGGAATTAGTTTATGCACTTGCTAAACGCTTACAGGTACCAATGAACTACTTTTTCGAACAGGATAGCCAGATTGAATCTGACTTTTTGGCTCCATTTTGCTCTCTTTCTAAGAGGTTATTAGACCAGAGAGATTACGAATCCTTAAACTATATCTATCATACAGAAGTCAAACGAACTACAACCCTCCCCTTATCAGACCAACTATATTTACAATGGATAGAAGCAATTGTCCTATTTCATTTCAACAATAATCAGATTGAGGCTATCCAAAAGTTGGAAAACTTATTGCTGAAATACAATGAATACGACTGGGAGTATTTAAATATAGCCAATACCTTGCTCAATTTTTATTTTATATCTGACCATCATTCACGTTTTACTGAGTTGTATCAGCATATGTAAAAGCTATTTAACCATGTTAGCTGTCAGACAATTGACGAGTTAGAAATACTCATTAAATGCCGTTATAATTTCTGTCGCTTTCTTTGGTTGACGAAAAAAATAGAACAAGCTATGAATGAAATTTTTGATACGATTGCGATTTGCTTGGAGAAGAATAGTTTGTACTGTTTAGCAGACCTCTATTGTCTGTTAGGAAATGTCAGCGAAGAGTTTGCAACAAAAGAAGTTGTTAAGCAGTATTTTATCACAGCACAACATATCTATCAGCTAGAAAAAAATGAAAAAATGGCACTAGCACTTGAACGCTATATTTGCGAGAATTTTTAATGGATTAAAATTGACGAATCGATAGTTCGTCTTTTTTCTAGTTTTTAAATAGGTTTATTGTTCTAAAGAAAATAAAAAGATAGATAAACATATAATCTGTTGACAATTATAAAAGTATATATTAGGATAAAAGAAAACAGAGGATTCCAAATGAAGAAAGTAAGTATAAAAATTCTAAATTTCCTATTATTTATCTCAATAATAACAATTGTGGTAAAATCTTCAACATTCTTTCCAATAAAGCCTTTAGGATTTGATCCTGGTGAACACTATATCTTTTTTGGATGAAATAATTTTTAAATGGAGGGAGAGATACCAACGAGCTAATGTTTCTAAAACTTTGTTAGGTTTACTCTGAAGTAATTTTCAGTTTTGATAATGATCGAAAAGAAAAATATTATGTTAAAAATTAGAACAGTAGTTATGTCCACTCTCACTCTACTAATGTTTTCTGTTTTTATTCCTGTGTTTGCTGTATCCCATCTAGGCGGAGAATGGACTTATGGAGGTCACCATGATCCGGGAAATTGGGGAGCTTTTTCAAACTACTATCATGGCTCTAGCTGGCACTGGTCATACGTTGGTAGTACAATACGAAATAATCAGAAGAAATCTTCGGCTAGCGCAGGTAGCTCGTCATATGCATTCATTAATACAGATATTGGTGAACATGTTGTATTCGACGCAGGTAAATAATTGTTTTATAAAAAGTGTGAGTACCTTGATATAATTTCGCTATTTTTATTAGTCTATGTACTTTTCAGAATAGTTAAATTTCTATGCAAGGTAGTGCACATAAAATGAGTCTGGCATGTTAAATCCAGACTCATTTTTAAAATAAGGAGCCACGCTTATGAAGAGAATATTTGTTATACTGTCCAACATATTACTCAGTATTTTTCTTGTCTGGGTATTATCCGTTTGGAAAGAAACCTATGTTTCTTATTATTATCCAAATGTAGCAGTTTTAAGCTCCTCGCAGGAAGTGTCTTTTGAGAGTGTAGCGAAGGATTTGGGGAAATTAGCAGAGGAGTCAGATAGCTTGATTGCTGTCCAACATCAAACAGCTGGGGCAGATGGTACATCGGTATTTTCCTATACTCCACTTGGAGAAGGGGAGTTGCCTAAAGGTCTGACCGAGAGTCCACTGGTGGAATCGACAGAGAAAAGCCCTGTGACCAACTATTTTATCTTCCGCGGCTCCTTAAATATTGAGAGTCTCAGAAATGAATTAAGTCAATTAGGTCTGACCAATTTGCACATTATCCGTCCCTCAATGGTAACGAATCTAATTGCATTGTTTGGCAATGGCTTCCAACTAGTTTGTCTAGTCATTTTTTTGCTCACCTTTGCTTCGCTTAGTGTAATCGGTCAAATTCGAACCTTACGAACAGCAGGGATTCGCCTTATTTCTGGAGAAAATCGGTGGAAGATTTTTCTACGAGTATTTGCAGAAGATACAGGAAATGCAGGTCTAGGGTTCATCTGCGGACTCTTGATTGCCTATGCTTTAAGAGTGTATATCCCCTATCCTTTCATTGCTTTTTCAACTATTCTTATGGGATTAGGGTTATATAACCTCATAATTCTATTGCTCTCTCTATGCTTTGTCAGTCTATTTGCAGTTGGAATCAAAAAAATTCACCTGATGCAAGTCATCAAGGGGCAAATTCCGGTTAGAGGAATAATCAGTCTGATTTTAGTTGGTCAGTTGTTAGCTATCATCATTGTTTCCATCGGGACAAATAAAGCGATGGTCTATTCTCGGGCTTGGCAACAGCAGGAGCAGGGACGTGAGGCTTGGCAGGCTGAAAAACAAGTCATTGCCATATCGACTAGTCGAGATGGTTTTGAGCTTGGTATGGGAAAAGAAGAAGCTAGAAAGAAACAAAACATTTGGTTTCAGCTAGTTCACCAGACAGTGTCAGAGGGTAGTGGATTCATGGTCTACCACCAATTGATTGAAAAAGTGATGCAAAATGGAATGGATTCATCAGAGAACCTATCTAGTTCTCCAGTTTGGCGAAACTATGAACCAAATGGAAATGTACTCTTTGTTACACCTAACTATCTAAAACATCAGCAGATAAGAGTTGCACCAGAAATTGAGGAAAAAATCAATCGATTAGAAACTGGAGAATTTATTCTTCTTTTACCTGAATTTCTTCGGTCTGAAGAAGGTGATTATAAAACGAAATTTGAAGAAGATGTCAGCAATCGAATGGCAGATTCAGATCAAGGCCAGCAGATGGTTGCCACTGTATCCTATTTAGAAGAAGGAAAGAATCGGTTTGTCTACAATACCACTCCGATTAGCTACCAGCAATTTCTAAGAGATCCGATTTTGGTTGTACTAACTCCAAAGTCAACTGGGGAGCAGGCTGTTGATTTTTGGGAACAGGCGATTTCACACTATTTTTTCTTTGAAAATCTCGAAGAAGCCAAAAATCTTGTAGAGGTAAATGGGATAGAAAATTGGGTCTCAGAATACCTGCCTGCCTATCAGATTCACCAAACCTTGTTAAAAAATATTCAGAGAGAAGTTTGGACAACAGTGGCAGGGGCTATACTGGGCATACTGACTTCAATCTTACTGTTCAATACAATGAATGAGCTCTACTTTGAAGAATTTAGGCGAGATATCTTTATCAAACGAATTGCAGGGCTAGGGTTCTTTGCTATTCATCGTACCTACCTTATAGCTCAGTTAGGTGTCTTCCTACTTGCATTTATGGCTAGTAGTTTTCTTGTAAGGTCAATCTCACTTGCCTTTTGCGTTTTGTTGTTATTTGTCGGGCTATCAGTTTTCCGATTACAAATGCAAATGAAGAAGGAAATGCAGACCTCCATGTTTGTTTTGAAAGGAGCTTAAGATGATTCGATTAGAAAATGTTGGGAAACAATTTGGGACACGCTCCTTATTTTCCAATCTTTCCATGACCTTTCAAGCTGGAAAAGTCTATGCTTTGATTGGTTCTAGCGGAAGTGGTAAGACTACTTTGATGAATATGATGGCTAAGTTGGAAGGTTATGAAGGTAAGATTTATTATCGAGACAAGGAGTTACGCCACTACAAAGCAAGCGATTTTTTCCGGAAGGAGCTGGGTTACCTGTTTCAGAATTTCGGTCTGATGGAAAGTCAGACAATCGAAGAAAATTTAAACCTTAGCTTTGTTGGTCAAAAAATTGGAAAAAAAGAACGGCAGAGACAAGAAAAAGAAGCATTAAGAGAGGTTGGTTTATCTTATCTCAGCTTGGGCAAACGAATTTATGAGCTGTCTGGTGGAGAGTCGCAACGCGTAGCTTTGGCAAAAATTATTTTGAAAAATCCTCCGTTTATTTTGGCAGATGAACCAACAGCTTCCGTCGATCCAGCCACTGCAAAGGTCATCATGGAAATCCTACTGTCACTGAAACATAAGGATAAATTACTGATTATTGCTACCCACAATCCTGTTATATGGGAAATGGCTGATGAAGTAATTTCTATGAATGACTTGTAGAGCTCGCATTACCACTAAAAAACAGTAGAATCTCATTAGGAGTCCTACTGTTTTTTATCTTTTGCTTATGCGGGATTTCTTGTTTTTTTTAAGTAATGGTGTTACAATGGTAATACCAAAGGAATACTAGATGAGGTGAGAAAATGGCAGCTATTACATTGAAAGTGTCTGAGCAGGACAAGCTCTTTATGCAGGCTATGGCAAAGTTTGAAGGCGTGAGTTTGTCAGAACTCATTCGGACTAAAACCCTTGAAGCCCTTGAAGATGAGTATGATGCGCGTGTGGCAGACATAGCCTGGGCAGAATACCAAGAAGACTTGGCAAACGACATTGAGCCAATAACACTAGAACAAATGGCTGAGGAGTTGGGCATTGAGTTATAAGGTTATTTTGTCTGCTAAGGCTCAAAAACAAATTCGAAAGATGGATAAAACTGCTGCAAGTTTGATTTTGCGGTATCTTTACAAGCATATTGACGGGTGCGACAACCCCAGACAATACGGAAAAGCCTTGACAGCAAATCGTTCTGGGCAATGGCGGTACCGTATCGGAAATTACAGGGTGATCGTCAGTATTGAAGATGATAAATTGATTGTAACTGCCCTTGAAGTTGGGCATCGGAAAGAAATATATAAATAGAAAGCCAAGACCTGTGTCCTGGCTTTTACAGAATGAAGAAGATGAAAAAAGAGAAGATTTATATTGTTGAAGATGATGAGATGATTGTCCAACTCTTGAAACAGCATTTGGGAAAATCTTATCAGGTAGAAAGTGTGCAGAATTTCCGAGCTGTCAGTCAGGAAGTTGCTGAAATCAAACCAGACTTGGTGCTGATGGACATTAGCCTACCCTATTATAACGGTTTTTACTGGACGACAGAGATCCGTAAAACCATGACCATGCCGATTATCTTTATCTCCTCTAGCGATGATGAGATGAATGCGGTCATGGCTATGAACATGGGGGGCGATGATTTTGTTTCCAAGCCTTTTTCACTGGGAATTTTGGATGCCAAAATCGGTGCCTTCCTGCGTCGGGTCAATCTATTCAGCAAATCAACTGACTTGTCTATCGATCAGTTCCAGCTTAGTTTGGATGGGCGTTTTTCAAGCGAATCGGAACAGGTTCAGCTTTCACCTACTGAAACCAAGATTTTATCCACCTTACTAGAAAGACAAGGGCAGATTGTCAGCAAGGAAGAACTCTTGGAAAAACTCTGGGAAAATGAAGAATTTATCGATCAGAATACCCTCAATGTCAACATGACTCGTCTGCGTAAGAAGGTGAGTGAAGTGGGTTTTGACCGAATTCATACTGTTCGTGGCGTGGGGTACTTGGTCAAATGATAGCAAAATTTATACGAGAATACCGTAGTTTTTATTTCGCCTATCTGGTCTTGGCTGGTAGTTTTATCTTGCTCTTTTTACTTTACAAACTGCCCACCGAATTCCTGCAAAACGCTCTGCTATTGTCCCTAACCCTCTTAATCCTACTGACAGTGGGCCTTTTCTGGAAGTTTCGCAACCGCATGAGAGCCTTGGAAGACTATGTCCATGAAGAAGCTCTGCCCCTGCTTAATAAGCCTGTGGACCTTGCCTATCTCAACTTGATTGAAGCGGAGAAGGAGGCGACGCGGGAGCAGCTCTTGGATTATAAGTCGAGGGAAGAGGACCTGCAAGCCATGGTCAAAATGTGGTCTCATCAGATGAAAGTGCCTTTGGCTGCCCTGTCTTTGATGAGCCAGACTGATAATCTCAACCAGCAGGATGTCAATCACCAGCTCTTACGCTTGAACAATTACATGGCAAATCTCCTCAATTACCTCAAACTGACTAACCATGCCAGCGATTTTCGATTTGAACAGGTAGAAGTGAGAGAAGTGGTTGTGGACTTGGTCAAAAAATACCGCAATCAGTTCTTGCAAAAAGACATTTCAGTGACCATCGATGGAAATTGGCTATTGAAGACCGATAAGAAATGGCTCAGTTTTGCCCTATCGCAGATCATCGACAACGCCCTCAAGTACAATAAGACTGGTGGTAAGGTGGCCATTGAATTGAATGGGGGAATTTCCATTTCCGATACGGGAATTGGGATTCTTGCAGAGGACATTCCGCGCCTGTTTGACGAAGGTTTTACAGGTTTTAATGGTCGTGAACACCAAAAAGCGACAGGATTTGGATTGTATCTGACCAAGCGGGTCTTGAATCAGTTGGAACTAGCTATTTCCGTGGAAAGTCAATTGGAAGTTGGTACAACTGTAAGCATTACTAAAGTACAGTAAAAGCTGTGCTTTTTTCATTTTGAAACCGCTTCGAAAATATGATATACTAAATTTAGTTTGAATTAGGAGGTTACTATGTCCCATCATCACGTCTTGCAAAATGGATCAGATATTCGCGGCATTGCTATCGCTACAGACGAATATGCTGTCAATCTCACTCCACAAGCCACCAAGGAAGTGGCTCGCGGACTTATTCATTGGCTAACTCAGAAGCCAGAACTGGCACAGGCCTATCAAAAAGGTCAATTGACCATCGGTATCGGTCGAGACAGCCGTCTCAGCGGTCCAGACTTGGTCGCAGCCTTTACAGAAGAAGCCGTTCGTCTGGGGGTTCAGCTGATTGACTTTGGCATGGCCACCACGCCAGCTCTCTTCATGAGCACCCAGTATCCTCAGTTCAAGTGCCACGCTGGTGTCATGATCACTGCCAGCCACCTGCCTTATTACTTCAACGGCATTAAGATTTTTTCGGAAAATGGCGGAGCGGAGCACGAAGATATTGACTTCATCCTCTCGCATAGTGAAGACTTGCCAGCTTCTTCCCTTGGAAGTGTTACCAGTGCAGACCTGATTACGCCTTATGCCCAAGACTTGGTTGGTAAAATTCGTACCGCCTGTGGTGGACAAGAAAAACCACTGACAGGACTTAATATCATCGTCGATGCTGGAAACGGTGCAGGCGGATTTTTTGCTGAGAAAGTGTTGGCAGAATTGGGAGCAGACACCACAGGCTCGCAATTCCTAGACCCAGACGGAACCTTCCCAAACCATGTTCCAAACCCAGACAACAAGGAAGCTATGGAAAGCATTCGCCAGGCCGTCTTGAAGCAAGGGGCAGATCTTGGTATTATCTTTGATACCGACGTTGACCGTGCTGCCCTGGTCACCAAGTCAGGGGAAATTCTCAACCGTAACAACCTGATTGCTGTTCTCGGCCAGATTGTCCTAGCTGAACATCCAGGAACCAGCATTGTGACCAATTCTCCAACAACTGAACACCTTAAAGTCTTTATAGAAAGCCTGGGCGGCAAACAAATTCGCTATATTTCAGGCTATCGCAACGTGATTAACCGTGCTATTTTAGCAAACCAAGAGGGAGTTGATTGCCAGTTGGCTATCGAAACCTCAGGACACGCTGCCTTTAAGGAAAATTACTTCCTTGATGACGGAACTTATGTGGCGGCTAAGATCCTCATGCTCTTACCAAAACTGCAAGTGGAAGGCAAGTCCTTGGACGACTTGATTGCCCAGCTTAAACAACCGCTGGAAACCCAAGAAGTGCGTTTCAAACTAGAAGCGGCAGACTATCGAGCACTGGGTGAACAGGTCATTGCTGACCTCCGCCAAACCAGCCTCGAAGGCTTTGCTTTTAACCCAGAGAACGAAGAAGGAGTGCGGTTTGACCTGACTGAGCCTTATGGTGACGGCTGGCTCTTGCTCCGTATGAGTCTCCACGAGCCACTATTGGTCTTGCAGGTGGAGAATGACCAGACTGGCTATATTCCTGCCGTTTTACAAACACTCTCAACCTTTTTGGAACAGTACCCAGCAGTCAATCAGGACAAATTGAAAGAATTGATTTAGATTGAGTAGAAAAAGGAGTAAGTTTGAGCTTACTCCTTTATTAATTTACATAATTAAATTTACGCAACATCACAACTGATCCAGAGCATTTTTCTGCTCATCGTTGACGATATGGGTATAGAGGTCGGTTACCTGGGTATTGGCGTGGCCCAGCTGATGACTGACCAGAACTTGCGACTTGGTGGCGTCGTAGAGTCGTGTTGCCAGCGTGTGACGGAGTTTGTGGGGTGTCACACGTATCTTGAAGTCCGCAGAATATTTGGCAACCATTTTTTCGATAGAAGAAGCGTCGATACGATTGGGCAGACCACGGTATTCAGACAAGAAGAAGGCTGTATCCGTTTTTTCAGCCTTGTAGCGTTGTTGACGGATGCTCATATAGGCTTCCAGATAGGGCTTAGCAAAACCAGCTACATTGACCAAGTCCCGTTTACCACCTTTACGGGTTACTTCGATAATCATCATATTGAGGTTTACATCTCGAAGATCCAAATTCACTGCTTCTGACAGACGGACGCCAGAAGCCAAGAGAAGTGCCAGAATCGCCAAATCCCGCTCCTTATTTTTCTGGAAGGATGAGAGGGCACGTTTGGATAACTTTACCTGGTATTCTTTATCGACATAGTCCAAGAACTCCATAGTTTCATCGCCCAAAAAGAGCTTTTGCTTGATGTTTTCCGCCCGCGCTGCCAAGGTTTCCTTCTTCTTCTTGGTGGACACCTTCTTCATGACATTGCGGTAGAAGTAGGGCTCGCCCTGCTCATTTTCCACTTCTTCGGTTAAATACTTGAAGAGACTAGAAAGGGCCGACAGGGTACGGTTAATGGTGGTCTGCGACACACCATTCTGCGTGGTATTGGCGTTCAGCAAGGGACGCTCCCGCAGATATAGGATAAAGGCTTCCATATCTTTCTTGGTCAGATGTTCCAGAACATCCAGCGGAATGTCAGCAATCCGTTCAACAGCCACCAAATCCGAATCCTGTAGCCACTCAAAAAAACGACGGTATTCTTTCAAGTATTCATATAAGGTAGTAAAACTGTAAGGCACAGACAACTTGGACTGATAATATTCCAAAACATACCAAGGCATGACTTCCTTCAGCTGATCAATTTTTTCCAATAATAACTCGCGTCTCATCATTTTCTCCTGATTTTAGCTATATGAGTAGTATAGCATAATCTTATATAAGTTTCAAGAAAATTATAGTTTTTCGGAAAGATGTGCGTAGGGATATTGTAGCTATAACCCCCAAAATTTTATAACTAGAAATTTTTTTCACGCCCAAAATTTCAAAAATCTACATTATTTCACGGTAAACTTACTGAGCATTAGAATCTCCTTCGCAACCTCTTCTGGCTTCAAACTGTCTGTGTTTAACCTTTGCCCCGGAATATGACTTTCAAAAGCTTTTAAACAAACATCAAGATGCCTTTTGGCCCAGATGTTGTCTTCATTGACTCGATTATCTAAACGTTCTAAAATGGTTGTTTTGTCAGCTAACAAAATATAATGTTCCAAAGGAATCTTATCCTTTATCAATTGCTGAATAATCTCCTGATAATATTCTTTCTTATAGATTGTCATGGGAATAATAATAATCTTATCAGTTTTAGCCGCTAAATCAAATACTATTTTATAAGTAATCTGTCGCCAAACGGAATAATCTTGAAAATCTTCAGGACATACAGTCTGAGGTAATTGATGTTGTAAGAAATTACCTAGTAACTCGGGATCATATAGATATGAGTTTTCTATTCGTTTGTGTAATATATTTGCTAAAGTAGTCTTTCCGACACCGAATGGGCCATTTAACCAAATAATCATACAGTATTCCTTTCTATTTTTACAAAAATAGTTTACATAAAATAAAATATGTAAACTATTTTCTTCTATAAAATCAATAAAACATATAATACTAGGACACTAATGATACTAAATAGCGAACCAATTAAATAGTATTCAGCAAAGGCTTGGCTTTTGGATATTTTATCATAGCGTGCGATGGACTTTGCTGTAAATACCAGTCCGATAGCTGTGTATTGGCCTAGAAGTAGAAAAATTCCCATTATGAGGCGCTCCAATTGACCAATCAAGGCTCCTGCACCTGTCACAGTCTGCTCTTCTTCTCCTTCCGCTACCTGATATTTGCTAAAGTAGAGTTTGAAAAGAATATTGACGGGCTTGCTGATCAGAAGGATAAAAAGGATTTGCAGGAGGAGATAATTTGGTTCAATCCAGAGTGAGTGTGAAGCGACATTAACACCGATAGTGTGATAAAGAATGATGATAGAGATGATATGTAGAAATTGATCAACTAGGAATGCTCCAGCTTCCCAGGAGTCCTTTATCCAATGGTGTTTGTTGAGAAAATATTTGACATAGTCAATCGCAAGATGGCTCAGCCAAACTTGAAAAAATAAATCTCCGTTTTGAATTGGGACAAGTAAGTATAAGATAAGAAGAGGGATAGCAACAATGAAAAGGTGCACGAAAAGAGCTTTCAAATGAAGCTTTTTAGCATCTGCCAGTGCTTGACTTTGGAAGGTGAAATCACTTAAAAAGTGGGCAATAAGCAAGGCTGTTAAAACTGGATGTTGAATAAGATAGCTAGAAATAACTGAAAATGACATGCTTTATCCTTCTTTCTGACTGAGCTGGAGAATCAAATTCATGGCAGTTTGACGATTACGCAGGTAGAGTTTGATTCCACTGGATTTCAAACGTTTGGTAAAGGCGCTTTGACTGAGTTTCATTTTCTCAGCAATTGGCTTTTGTGTGAAATCTTCTTGATAGATTTTTTGGGAGATTAAGGTTTCAAACAGATCCGTTTGCGAACGATTCCAAGCAGCTTTGATGAAATCGCTAGAAGTTAGCAAGGGGTTGATCACACGATCGATTTGCTTATATTCAGATGAAAAGGCAATTTTGCTGGTACCATAGTCATGGTTGTCGTGGATGAAGTCAATAGCCTTGCGTGCTTCCCAATAAGCTGGACCATCTGCTCCAATACTTAGCTTGGGATCGATAGCTGTTAGAATCTCACCCACACCAATTCCAAATCGAATCTCCACCTCATCACGAAAGGCTAATTGGATTTGGTCAATCATCAAAAAAATATAAGGGTTAGGCTTGCATAAGGCTTGAAATTCATCTCCCTTTGTAATGGTAAAAGGCGATGCGAAGTCCTGAGCGAAGGAATGATTGATTCTATTCAGCTGTTGTTTTAGCCGCTCTTGGATACTAGAGCGGTTGGAAGTCTGTTTTGAATTGACAATATCTCCTATTATTGCGATATAATTCATAACTTGTCCTCTGTTTTTTATTATATTTCTATTATAACGGACAATATAAAGAATGTCCACTAAAAAGGACATTTTCAATTATTTCCATTATAACGGAAATCGTTTGGGTTCAAAAATCATTTTTTCTGCTTTGCTACTTCTATTTTATATTGCTGTATCTTACTTCTTCGAATAAAAAGTAAAAAAGAAGAGATTATTTTCTCTTCTTTTTAGCTTTTTTTATCTTATTGGCTTGGCGTTTCATGGCTTGTTTCATAGCAAACTCGCCGATTCTACCTTTCAAACCGCCTCCAAACATTTGGGACATGTCTGGCATACCAGCCCCTCCCATCAGTTGGCTCATATCAGGCATACCTGCACCGCCCATCATATCTTCAAGAGCAGACATATCCATACCGTTCATGTTTGGCATGTTTCTAGGTAGATTATTTGGGTTGATTCCCATTTGTTTCATCATTTTGTTCATGTCGCCTGACATGACACCCTGCATCATGGTTTTCGCTTGGTTGAAATCCTTGATAAATTTATTGACTTCGACAAAGCTATTTCCAGAACCATTAGCAATACGACGACGACGGCTAGGTGTCAACAATTCAGGATTTTCACGTTCGGCTGGTGTCATAGAAGATACGATAGCTCGTTTTCGTGCAATTTCACGCTCGTCAACTTTCAAGTTGGCAAGGGCTGGGTTACCCGCCATACCTGGAATCATCTTCAGCAGGTCTTCCATTGGTCCCATATTCTGAACTTGGTCCAATTGATCGATGAAATCGTTGAAATCAAAGGTATTTTCACGCATTTTTTCAGCGAGTTCCAATGATTTCTTCTCATCATATTCTTTGCTGGCTTTTTCAATCAAGGTCAGCATGTCACCCATGCCCAGAATACGTGAGGACATACGGTCTGGGTGGAAGGTCTCGATGTCGGTGATTTTTTCACCAGTACCGGTGAATTTGATTGGCTGACCAGTAATGTGACGGACAGACAAGGCTGCACCACCACGTGTATCGCCGTCAATCTTGGTCAAAATCACACCAGTAATAGCCAGTTGATCATTGAACTCACGCGCAACGTTGGCAGCTTCCTGACCAATCATGGCATCGACGACCAAGAGGATTTCATTTGGCTGAGCAAACTCTTTGATTTCTCTCAATTCGGCCATAAGGGTTTGGTCAATCTGCAAACGACCGGCTGTATCAATCAAGACATAGTCATTGTGATTGGCTTTGGCTTGCTCCAAACCTTGACGAACGATTTCCAGGGCAGGGACTTGATTGCCCAACTCGAATACAGGTACATCAATTTGTTGACCAAGGGTCTTCAACTGGTCAATGGCAGCTGGACGATAAATATCGGCAGCAATCAAGAGTGGACGGGCATTCTCTTCCTGCTTGAGTTTGTTAGCCAACTTACCTGTGAAGGTCGTTTTACCAGCACCCTGCAAACCAGCCATCATAATGATAGTTGGAATTTTTGGTGATTTGATAATTTCTGAAGTTTCAGAACCCAATACAGCCGTCAATTCTTCATCAACGATTTTGATGATTTGTTGAGCAGGGTTCAGAGTGTCAATGACTTCATGACCGATAGCACGTTCACGTACTTTCTTGATGAAATCTTTGACAACTGGCAAGGCAACGTCGGCTTCTAGCAAGGCTAGACGGATTTCCTTGGTTGCTTCCTGAATATCACTCTCAGAAATTTTTCCCTTACGGCGCAGATTTTTAAACACATTCTGCAAACGTTCTGTTAAGCTTTCAAAAGCCATATACTTCTCCTCTTATTCTCTATTATCAATACTGGTTAGAATAGCGATTTTTTCCTTCAAATAAGCATCTTCTGGATACTTGTTCAGTATTTCATCGAAAATCTGGCTACGCACCACATAGTCAGAATACATATGTAGCTTCATCTCGTAGTCTTCCAGTAATTTTTCTGTTCGTTTAATGTTATCATAGACCGCCTGACGGCTGACTTGAAATTCTTCAGCAATCTCAGCCAAACTGTAATCATCGGCATAATAGAGCTCAATGTAGTTCATTTGCTTGTTTGTTAGCAAGGCTGCGTAGAATTCAAATAAGGCATTCATTCGGTTGGTTTTTTCAATTTCCATGAACTTTATTATATCAAAAATTCCATATTTTATAAATAAGAAAATCCGTCATCACTAGAAAGATTACGGATTTTAAAACGTTTTACATAATTATTTTTATGCTAACTATTTTCTAAATAGAATTCGAAACGTTCTCCAACGTACTGACTATTTACAAATTCAAATGCTTGACCATCTTCGAGATAAGATACCTGTTTTAGTGCGAGAATAGCCTGGTTTTTAGAAATTTGTAAATATTGAGCCACTTTGTCATTGGCTAAACGAGCAAAAATGGTTTGTTTGCTCGTTCCAATTCGATAACCATTGTCTATAAGTGTTTTAAAGAAATGGTTGGTAACATCTTCTTTGGGGACATTTTTTATCAAGCGTTCAGGAATGCTGGCAACCTCATACACGACAGGAACATTATCTGCATAGCGGACCCGCTCCATTCGAATAACATACTCGCCACGGGATAAACCTAATTGTTCAACTTCTTTCTCATTAGGTTTGGTTCGTGTATAGGATAATAATTTGCTGCTTGGCGTCTTTCCTTGGAGTTGTACTAATTCAGTAAAGGAAGTCGTGCCTCGCATCTTTTCTTGAACCCGTGTACTGGCGACATAAGTACCGGAACCAATCTTGCGTTGTAGCACCCCTTCCTCCACTAAAAGTGTGATTCCTTGACGGAGTGTCATACGAGAAACACCAAATTCATCTGCTAAATCGCGTTCACTTGGTAAACGTTGACCAATTTTCCAGATTCCGTTATCGATTTGTTCCTTAATTTTATCGTGAATTGTGATATATGCTGCTTTCATTTATCTAGCCTTTCTCTTCTTTCTAGTTTACCAAAAATAAAGGCGTTTGGCTAATTCAGGCCACACTCCATTGGTAAAATTCTCCTAGGCAAACAATGAAGTCAGCTTACCTAAAATAAAGTAAGTAAAAACAATAAAAATACGAACACTAACATTTTTATTATCATTCATAGTTTGCAAAACAGATATTTAACAAATAAAATTTGGAAAATGTTCGCTTTTATGTTAAAATAACTACTAGTATTTGAATTTTTTTCAAAACGAAAGGGAAAAACATGACAAAACAAGATGTCCAAAAAATTATTGTATTGGATTATGGTAGCCAGTACAACCAACTTATTTCACGTCGAATTCGTGAATTTGGTGTCTTTTCAGAATTGAAAAACCATAAAATTACAGCTGAGGAAGTCCGTGCCATCAATCCAATTGGTATCGTTCTTTCAGGTGGACCAAACTCTGTGTACGCAGAAAATGCCTTTGATATTGATCCTGAAATCTTTGAATTAGGTATTCCAATCTTGGGTATTTGCTACGGCATGCAGTTGATCACTCATAAGTTGGGTGGTAAAGTTGTTCCTGCTGGCGAGGCTGGTAATCGTGAGTATGGTCAATCAACACTTCAATTGAAAGCTGATTCAGCTCTGTTTGCTGGAACGCCTGAAGAGCAATTGGTTCTCATGAGCCACGGTGATGCTGTAACAGAGATTCCTGCTGACTTCCACTTGGTTGGTCTTTCTGCTGACTGTCCTTTTGCTGCTATTGAAAACACAGAACGCCGTATCTACGGTATTCAGTTCCACCCAGAAGTTCGTCATTCGGTTTATGGAAATGATATTTTGAAAAACTTCGCATTTGGTATCTGTGGTGCTAAGGGCGACTGGACAATGGAAAACTTCATTGAAACAGAAATCGAAAAAATCCGTCAAACAGTCGGTGACAAGAAAGTCTTGCTTGGTTTGTCAGGCGGTGTCGATTCATCTGTTGTTGGTGTCCTTCTTCAACGTGCTATCGGTGACCAGTTGACTTGTATCTTTGTTGACCACGGTCTTCTTCGTAAGAATGAAGGTGATCAAGTTATGGAGATGTTGGGTGGCAAATTCGGCCTCAATATTATTCGCGTTGGTGCTGCTAAGCGTTTCTTGGATTTACTTGCTGGCGTATCTGACCCTGAGAAGAAACGTAAAATCATCGGTAATGAATTTGTTTATGTATTTGACGATGAAGCAAGCAAGTTGACTGATGTTGAATTCCTAGCGCAAGGAACGCTTTATACCGATATTATCGAGTCAGGAACGGATACTGCAGAGACAATCAAATCTCACCACAACGTTGGTGGTCTGCCAGAAGATATGCAGTTCAAGTTGATTGAACCGCTCAATACTCTCTTTAAAGATGAGGTTCGTGCCCTCGGTACTGCACTTGGTATGCCGGATGAAGTTGTATGGCGCCAACCATTCCCAGGACCAGGCCTTGCCATTCGTGTCATGGGTGAAATCACTGAGGAAAAGCTTCAAACCGTTCGCGAATCTGACGCTATCTTGCGTGAGGAAATTGCAAAAGCGGGTCTTGAACGCGATGTGTGGCAATATTTCACGGTTAATACTGGCGTTCGCTCTGTAGGTGTCATGGGAGATGGTCGTACCTACGACTACACTATCGCCATCCGTGCTATCACTTCTATCGATGGAATGACAGCTGACTTTGCCAAACTACCATGGGATGTTCTTCAAAAAATCTCTGTCCGCATCGTAAACGAAGTAGACCACGTCAACCGCATCGTCTATGATATAACAAGTAAACCACCAGCAACCGTTGAGTGGGAATAATGGAGAGGCTTGATTTACCTTCAAAATAGCGATTCTACAGCAGTTTAGCAGGAACAAACTAGTCTAAAAAGGGTGAATCTTCGTTTGATTCCCCCCTAAATCCCCCCGAAAAAAGAATTAGCTAGAAATTTTTTCTGGCTAATTCTTTTTATATACTATTGATTTGTTTCAAATCCGTCATCAAATTCTTCACTGTGATAAGAACGTTCGTCTCCATCGTTTTCAAATGTTTTTGAAAATAATTCATCAGTATTTGCTGAAGTAAATAGATTGTTAAAATTCGTATACCTATTTGATTGCAAGGCATTCCAGTCATCCCCTAGAGGTATTTTTTTAGGTAACTCTTTCGCCTCCCCTTTAAATACTATTGAATCACAACAAAAAAGGCAATCAACTAAGTTTTTCTTAATTGATTGCCTGGTATCTTCTTAAAGACTTGAAATCCCCTCAAAAACCCGATATAATGGGTTTACAGATATTTAAGTATCTGATTAATAAAGTAATTAAATACTTTACCAAATTTTGGGTCTCGACTTCTTTAATTGATTGGTGGTAATCAATTAAGGCTCGCAGTTAAAGTTTCTCAGGCTTTAACTGGTCGTGGCTCTTTTTTTGTATTCTTTATTCAGTTCGTTGTTTCGTTATATCTAGTATATCGCTTTTTAAAAAAATAAGCAATGATTTCGTGCATTATTCACACGAAATCATTGCTTTTTTCTTCTTCCATTTCTAACTCCAATGTTACTTGTTCTGTTTCTGGTTCTGGTTCTGTTGGCTCATTTGGGATTAAATCCACTACTAGCGTTGAGTTAGTTAACTTTGCAATTTGTTCTAGTGTTTTTATGGTTGGATCTGATTTTCCTGATTCTATTCGTGAATAATTTGATCTACTCATTTCTAATTCTTGGGAGAATTTTTCTTTTGATTTGGTACCTCTCATCTTTTTTAAGCTTTCTCTAAATGCTAGTTCCAAGTTTCTCCCCCCTCTTTTTGTGTCATAAAATTCACGCTTTATTTAAATTATAGCTTTTAATATCTTAATAAACAAGTGATTAATCACTTGTGATTTGTGATTAATCACTTGTGATTTGTGATAAGTGATTTGTGATTAATATATAAAAGCCCTCTTTAAAGGGCTTTTATGTTTATTTTGAAAAAGAGATAAAATCAATATATCCCTTTTCCCCAATTTTTACAACGGCATTGTAGGGCTTTTTCTCTTTGTTTTTGATTCCTTTTACCAGGGTTTCTTTTCCCTCCAGTAATTCTTTTACATTCGTTTTGGTTAGTTTTTTCTTTCTAAAATGTTCAGCTAAAGTAAACTTACATTCAGGATAATTTGAACAACCATAAAACGATTTTTTTAATACAATATTGTTGCCACACTTAGGACATTTTCCTACAAGGGGTCCCGAGCGCTTAGTGGGAATTTGTACCCCTTATCGATACAAATTCCCCGTAGGCGCTAGGGACCTCTTTAGCTTCTTGGAAGCTGTCAGTAGTATATCTAATAATTTATCTCCATTCCCTTTAGTAACATGTAACTTTCCAAATTTAAAAAAGCGACTCATAGAATTATTTCCTCCCGTTAAATAATAGATAACTATTAAAAATAGACAATACTTGCTCATAAGTAATGGTACTTAAATTGTTTACTTTGGCGTGTTTCATTGCTTGATGAAACTGATTTTTAGTAAACAGTTGACGATATTCTCGATTGACCCATTTTGAAACAAAGTACGTATATAGCTTCC
This sequence comes from Streptococcus sp. 2021WUSS126, assembly GCF_044427255.1. Lineage (NCBI taxonomy): Bacteria > Bacillati > Bacillota > Bacilli > Lactobacillales > Streptococcaceae > Streptococcus > Streptococcus sp. 2021WUSS126. The sequence goes on from NZ_JAOTGI010000004.1 coordinate 105,941, forward strand.
AATATTTATCTGGAACATCTGTGGTATGGCGGGTAAGTTTTATTAAGACACTGTTTACTTTTGGTTTAGGATGAAAGCATTCCGCTGGCAGCTTAAGCAATTGCTGAATCGAGACTTGAGTGTGCAAGAGCAACCCTAGTGTTCGGTGAATATCCAAGGTACGCTTGTAGAATCCTTCTTCAACAATCAGATAGATGTCAGACGCATGGCTTTCAAAAACCACTTTTTTAATAATTTGTGTGCTTAAATTGTAAGGAATACTCCCAACAATTTTATACCTCTGTTTGTTAGGGAATTGAAACTGTAGAATATCTTGGTGAATTAAAGTGACACGAGTATTCAGTTTTAATTTTTCTGACGATAAGTTG